>JBJMWH010000501.1:0-4096 GCA_045810245.1 Burkholderiales bacterium
GCGCTCGGAATCGAGGTCATGTGGCGGTTTCCTTTGCAGAGAGCTGGCGCAGGGAGGCGCCAAGCGAGGCGTCGATGTGCTTCCAGTGCTCGGCGAGGCGCTCGCCGGTCAAGTCCGGATCGAGCACGAATGCGCGATAGATGTCCGCGAGGCGGATGGTATCCGCATCGCGCGCGAGCACCCAGCCGTCCTTTTCCGCCTTGGCGACCCAGCCGAGCTCCGCGCAGCGCTCGAGCACGGTTTCGCAGCGCTCGGGCATCACTTCGGCCTGGCCCGCGATGCGGGTGAGCGGCAGGACATAGCCGCCATCCTGGGCGCGCGAAAGGACGGCGAGGATGTCCAGCGCCTCGGTGAGCTCGCGCCCCGGCGCGCGGTTGCGCTCGAGCGCGATCACGCGGAAGCCCGGCAGCATCGCGGTGAACACCGCGCCCGCGAGCACCACCAGCCAGGAGACGTACATCCATAGAAGGAAGACCGGCAGCGCGGCGAACGCGCCGTAGATCATGGTGTAGGTCGGAAAATTGGCGAGGTACAGGGCGAACAGGCGTTTCGCGACCTCGAATGCCGCCCCGGCGAGGAGACCGCCGGCCGCGGCATGGAGGACCTCGACGTGCCGGTACGGCACCAGGATGTAGAGAAGCGTGAGCGCCGCCCAGGTGAACGCGAAGGGCACGAGGCGCAGGAGCATCGACGCATTGCCGACCAGATAGGTGGTGAGCGACAGACTCGCGCCGATCAGCACCGGCCACAACGTGAGCACGCTCCAGTACACGATGATCTTGTGCGCCAGCGGACGGCGGCGGCGCACCCGGAAGATCCGGTTGAGGGTATCGTCGATCGTGAGCATCAGCATCACCGCGGTCACAACGAGGAACGCGAGGCCGATGGCGGTGAGCCGTCCCGCCTGCTCGGTAAACGAAAGGATCTGCTCGCTGATCGCGTCGACGCCGTCAGCGTCGGGCAGGAAGTTCTCGAACAGGAAGAGCTGCAGCGTGTTGATCGCCTCGTCGAACACGGGGAAAGCGGTCGAGAGCGACAGCGCCACCGCGAGGAGCGGGACCACGGAAAGGAGCGTGGTGAAGGTGAGGCTCCCCGCGGCCTGCGCCGCGCGGTCCTCGTAGAAGCGGCGCGTCACGGCCACCAGGAATTCTGCGGCGCCGCGCCACGCGCTATGCTTCATTGCTTTTATGATACCGAAGTGGCCGCGCAGGCTTCCGCTTCCATGCAACCTTCCCCCGTTCTCGTCCTGTACTACAGCGTGGGCGGCTCGGTGCGCCGCATGGCCGAACTGATCGGCGAAGGCATCGAGCGGGTTCCGGGCGCAGCCGCGCGGCTTCGCACCGTGCCGCGCGTGTTCACCAACATCGGCGACGAGAAGGCAATTCCCGCGGACGGGCCGCCGTACTGCGAGCTGCAGGACCTGGTCGACTGCGCCGGGCTCGCGCTCGGCAGCCCGACCCGCTTCGGCAACATGGCGGCGCCGCTCAAGCACTTCCTGGACGGCACCGCGCTCCTTTGGAACCGGGGGGCGCTTGCAGGCAAGCCCGCCTGCGTTTTCACCTCCACCGCCAGCCTCCACGGCGGGCAGGAAACCACCCTGGTCTCGATGATGCTGCCACTTCTGCACCACGGCATGCTGCTTCTTGGCCTGCCTTATACCCAGGCCGAGTTGAACACCACGCGCGCCGGCGGCACGCCGTACGGCGCGAGCCACTTTGCCGGGCTAGGCGACGACCTCCCCGTCAGCGGCGACGAACGGGCCCTGTGCATCGCCCAGGGCCGGCGGCTTGCCGAGATCGCCCTCAAGCTGAAATAGCGGGCTTGCGCGCCTCCCGGTTGATCGCATCGGCCAGCCTCCTGCTGCTGATGTTTCTCTGCCTCGCGTGGGAGCTGTCGCTCGCACCGCTGCGGCCGGGCGGCTCCTGGCTCGCGCTGAAGGCGCTTCCGCTTGCGCTTGCGCTGGTCGGGGTGTTTTCGGGGAAGAGGTACACCTACCAGTGGGCGAGCATGCTGATCCTTGCGTACTTCGCGGAGGGTGTCATGCGCGCCTGGTCAGAGTTCGGTTTTTCCAGGACTCTGGCCGGCGTGGAGATCGCCCTCGCACTTGCGTTCTTCGCGGCGGCGGTCAGCTTTGCCCGTCTGACTCGAGCAGGCGCTTAGCCGCGGCATAGGCCGGCACCTCGATCAGCGCGCCGTCCACCCGTGCGCGGTCCTTGCCCTGCGCGCGCGCCTTCTCGAACGCCGCGACGATCCTCTTGGCGCGCGCGAGGTTGGGCGTCAGCGCGCGGTTCACGGCGGCGACGTGCGCGGGATCGACCAGGCTCTTCATGCGGTAACCCAGGCGGCGCGCATAGCGCGCGTCGGCCGCCGCGCCCTCGACGTCGCTGAAGGTGTAGGGGCAGTCGATCGCCTCCACGCCCGCCGCGCGGCATTCGACCAGGAAGCGGCTGCGAGCGTAGGCGAGCTCGCCGCCGCGTCGACTGCGCGCGGCACCGAGGCTCGCTGCCATGTCCTCGCTCGCCACTAGGGCGGCGACCACCCGCTTGCTCGCTGTTGCGATGGCATAGGTATTGAGAAGCCCGGCAGCCGTCTCGATGTTCGGCACCAGGTCCACCGCGCCGCCGGTCTCGGCCTCGAGCGCCTTCACCTGCGCCGCCGAGTCGACCTTTGACATCATGATGAAATCGGGCCGGCCCGCGAGCACCCCCACGAGATCGTCGCGGCCGCAGGTCTCGAGCGGATTGATGCGCACACCGGCGAGGGCGCCCGCGGCGCGCCATTCGTCGAGCACCTCGGCGGCGTGCGCGCGCGCCTTCGGCCGCAGCTCCGGCGGCGTGAAGTCTTCGAGCTCCAGGATGATGGCGTCGGCGCCGGAGCGTCCCGCAGCGCGGTGCGCCGCCTCGTCCGCGCCGGCCACGAAGAGCCACGAACGGCGCGGCCGCGGCTTCAGGATCCCGGGCTTGCTCAGGGGCGGTCGCTCGCCGCCGTCGAGGGAAAGCGCGCGGAGCCGTATCGCACCACCAGGTTGGAGAGCGCGAGCAGCAGGATCGCGACCGGCACGGGCACGATGCCCCAGTCGAGCTTGTGGTGCGCCGCGACATCGCCGACGAGCAGGCGCGTGAGCGCGGTGATGCCGACGTAGATCAGGAAGCGCACCGGCATGTGCTTGGTCTTGAAGTAGATGCCGACCATCGCGCCGAGCTCGAGGTAGATGAAGAGGAGCAGGATGTCTTCGACCGAGGCCCGCCCGTTGGCCACCATGCCGGCGAACGCGTGCACCGCCGACCAGACGACCGCGCTGCCGATCGCGAACAGCGCGAGGTAGTGAAAGGCGTCCACCAGCAGGGCGCCCACCATGTCCGAGAGCCTGTTCAGGCGCTGGTGCAGCGCTTCGGTCTTCTCCATCCGCACGGTTCTCCCCTTGTCGTTACAGCTGGTACTGCGGGTTCACCCGCTCGGCCTTGCTCTCCAGCTTGTTCAGCGCGCTGATGTAGGCCTTGGCCGAGGCCACCACGATGTCGGTATCCGCGCCGACGCCGTTGACGATGCGCCCGCCCTTCGCCAGGCGCACCGTCACTTCTCCTTGCGACTCGGTGCCGGTGGTCACGGCGTTCACCGAGAAGAGGAGCAGCTCGGCGCCGCTCTTCGCGATCGCCTCGATCGCCTTGAAGGTGGCGTCGACCGGCCCGTCGCCTTGCGACTCGGAGCGCCTTTCCGCTCCATTTTCCTTGAGGACGATGGAAGCATGGGGGCGTTCGCCCATGCCGCTCGCCTGGTGCAGGGTGACGAGCTTCCAGTGCTCCTCCGAGGAGCGCCCGGCCTCCTGCGCGACCAGGGCCTGCAGATCCTCGTCGAAGATCTCGGCCTTCTTGTCGGCGAGGTCCTTGAAGCGCTGGAACGCCTTGTTGTAGGCCTCCTCGGCGTCGAGCTCGATGCCGAGCTCCTTCAGGCGCTGCTTGAACGCGTTGCGGCCCGAGAGCTTGCCCAGCACGATCTTGTTGGTGGCCCAGCCCACGTCCTCGGCGCGCATGATCTCGTAAGTGTTGCGCGCCTTGAGGACGCCGTCCTGATGGATGCCGGAGGCATGGGCGAAGGC
>JBJMWH010000502.1:0-11002 GCA_045810245.1 Burkholderiales bacterium
CCGGTGATGAACTCGGCGTCATCGCTCGAAAGAAACAGGACCGCGCCCGCGATGTCTTCGGGCTTGCCCAGGCGCCCGATCGGCACGGCGCGACGGTAGGCTTCGCGCAGCTTGTCCGGGTTGCCGGCGCCCTGCATGAACTGCTCCAGCATCCCGGTCTCCGTGAGGCCGGGGCACACCGCGTTGAGGCGCACGCCCTTGCCAGCGAATTCGCGGGCGAGCGTCTTGGTGAGCGCGATGAGCCCGCCCTTGCACGCCGAGTACGGCGCTTCGCCCGATGAGCCGACGCGGCCCGCGTCCGAAGCGACGTTCACCACCTTGCCGTGCCCGCGCTCGGCCATTCCCGGCAGGACGCAGTGGAGCAGGTTCATCGCGCCGACGAGATTGATCGAGATGATCTTCTGCCAGAACGCCGGATCGGACTTGAGGAACGGCTTGAACATGTCCCAGCCGGCGTTGTTCACCAGGATGTCGACCGGGCCGACGCGCCCAACGGCGCTTTGCACCGCCGCGTAGTCGGTGATGTCGAGCGCGGGGCTGGCATTGAGGTCGAAGATCTCGACCCGCGTACCCTCGTCGCGGAAGCGCTGCGCGATCGCCGCGCCGATCCCGGCGGCGCCGCCGGTCACGATGGCAGTCTTGCCTTTCAATCCTCGCATGCTCATTCTCCCTCAATTTCCCGCGGGTATTACGGCGGTCGCCTCGAGCTCGATCTTACCGGGCGAGTCGAGCAGGTCCGACACGAAAATCATGCTCATCGCCGGGTAGTGCCGGCCCATGATGCCGCGCCAGATGCGCCCGAGCTCGGCGCGCGCGGCGAGATACGCCGGCTTGTCGCAGCAATAGGCGGTCATGCGGCAGATATGCTCGGGGCGGCCGCCGGCTTCGGCGAGCACCGCGAGCACGTTTCGCAGGGCTTGCTCGAACTGGCTTTCCAGGTTCTCGGAGCGAAAGCGCTGCTCGGCGTCCCAGCCGACCTGGCCCGCTACGAATACCACTATGCCCGAGGCGGCGATGCCATTGGCGTAGCCGACCGGAGGTTTCCACCCGCGCGGTTGCAGGAGCTTCATTCGCTCATCCGCGGCGGGTCGGGATCTTCGTCCCAGTCGGCCTTCGGCCGCGGCACGCGCTTGATCCAGTCGCGCATCAGGCTCACGTGCTCGCGCTCCTCGGCCGCCATCTGCGAGGCCGCCTTGCGCACGCGCCCGTCCGAGGCGCCGGCGGCGATGTCCTCGAAGTAGTTGACCGCGTCGATCTCGCAGCGCAGCGCGATCTCGAGCGCGTGGTAGGGCTGCATGAGGTAGTGCAGCGAGTCGAAAGGGGCGGTCTCCGGCCCTTCGGGCTCGCCCGAGGCGTACGGCACCGGCAGCACCGGCAGGCTCGGCCAGCCCATCTCGTCGAGGATATGCCTGGCATGCAGGCCCTCGATCTCGGCGAGCTTGCGGAACACCGCGGCCACTTCGCTGTTGTTGTGCTCCGCGAGCTGGTCGGCGAACTGCGCGTAGCGCTCGACCGCCTCGACCTCGATCGCGTAGGCGCGGGACATGAACGCCTCGTAGGATGCTTCTATAGCTGGAATGCGCATTCGAGCTCCTCGATGCCGGCGGTGGGCGCCGCAGGGCGCCCGGCGTAGGGCGAACGGCTTCCCTTATAGAGCACGCCGATGTTGAAGCCGTCGTCGGTCATGATGCGACGCGCCGCACGCGCCGGATCGTCGGTCGGGGCGACCGGCGCCGGGTGCACCGCCTCCTTCCAGGCGCGCTGTTCCGGCCGGAACGTGACGCAAGGGGACAGCACCTCGATGAAGGAGAACCCCGGGTGGCGTACCGCCTCGGCGATGATCGCGGCGCAGCCGTTCGGGTCGCCCGAGAAAGCGCGCGCGACGAAGTTCGCGCCCGAGGCGAGCGCGATCACCAGCGGATGGAATTCGCGCAGCCCGGTGCCGCCGGGCGCGAGCTTGGAAGACCAGTCGGGCTCGGTGGTGGGCGAGGGCTGGCCCTTGGTCATGCCGTAGACGTGGTTGTCCATCACGATGTAGGTGAGGTCGACGTTCCTGCGGCACGCGTGCAGGAAGTGATTGCCGCCGATCGAGTAGCCGTCGCCGTCGCCGCTTGCCACGAGCACGGTGAGCTCCGGCCGGGCGACCTTGAGGCCGGTGGCCGCGGGGAGCGAGCGCCCGTGCACGCCGTGAAAGCCGTAGCACGACGTGTAGGCGGGAATGCGCGAAGAACAGCCGATGCCCGAGACGACCGCGACGTTGTGCGGCTTGAGCTCCAGCATCGCGAGCGCCTTGGTGATCGCCGCGAGCACCGAGTAGTCGCCGCAGCCGGGACACCACACCGGCTTGTAGTCCGACTTGAAGTCCTTCGCCTGCAGGGGAAGGGCGAGCGGGGCGTTCATGGCTTCACGACCTCCCGATGGATCTCTTCCGGCCGGAACGGCAGCGGCCCGGGCCGGCGCAGGCTGCGCACTTCGGCGGGCAGCTCGTACTGCGAGCGCAGGTAGCGCAGGAACTGTCCGCTGTGGTTCTGCTCGACGACGAGCACCCGCTTGACGCCCTGCAGCGCCTTCCTGAGGCGCTCAGGCTGGGCCGGGGAGAGGAGCCGCATCGAAATGAGCTTCGCGCGGCAGCCCTCGCGCGCGAGCGCCTCGCGCACGGGTCCGGTGCAGGAGCCGAAGGTCAGCACCGCGGTTTCGCCTTCGCCCTCGATGCTCGCCCAGGCCTCGCCGGGGTCGAGTTGCGCGATCTTGCGCGCGCGTTTGTCCATCTGCGCGAGGTGGTCGCCCGCCTGCGCGGAAGGCAAGCCGCGCTCGTTGTGCTCCAGTCCGTCCGCCGTGTATTCGGTTCCGGCCGTGCCCGGAATCGCCATCGGCGAGATCCCCGAAGGGGTAACGGCATACCGCCGATACCCGTTTGCGTCTGGAACCGCGATCTGGCGCGGTTTTTGTTTTTCTTCTGCATTCATGTGAGGAACGTCAACCACGGCGCGAGCCTGGCCGAAGTACTGGTCCGAGAGCACGATCGCCGGGACCTGCAGCGACTCGGCGAGGCCGACCGCCCATTCGGTGGCGGCAACGCAGTCCGCGATCGAGTTCGGCGCGACCACGATGTGCGGTGCGTCGCCGTGCAGGCCATGCAACGCGATGTCGAGATCGGCCTGCTCGCTCTTGGTGGCGATGCCGGTGGAAGGGCCGGTTCGCATGACGTCCACCACCACGAGCGGCACTTCAGCCGCCACGCCGAGGCCGAGCGACTCGATCATGAGAGAAAGCCCGGGGCCGGACGTGGCGGTCAGCGCCGGCACGCCGCCGAACGAGGCGCCGAGCGCCATGTTGATCGAAGCGAGCTCGTCTTCGGCCTGCACCAGCGTCCCGCCGACCTTGGCGAGCGCAGGCGAGAGCCATTCCAGGAGCTCCGTTGCCGGCGTGATCGGATAGGCCGCGACGAACCGAACCCCACCGCGCAACGCGCCGTAGCCGGCGGCTTCGTTTCCGGTAATGAGCCAGCGCCCCGAGCGCGGCTTTGTAGATTCGATTCTGAAAGATTCAATATCGGGTAATTGCTGCCGACCCAGCCGTGCCGCGGCGATCGCGCTATCGAGGCCTTTCTTCATCGACTTGCGCAACGCCGTCTCGACGGCTTCGGCCGGCAGGCCGACGAGCCCGGCGAGCGCGCCGAGGGCGACCATGTTCGGCCATCCTCCGTTGACCTTGGCGGCAAGTGCCTTGAGCGGCAGCGGCACATAGCGCGCGCCGCTCTTCGTGAACACGTCGGGCGGCTCGCCCTGCGCCGGATCGCCGAGGATCAGGCTTTCGCCTCCGAGCGGCAGCTCGGAGGCGAATCGCTGCACGTTCTGCCAGTCGATCGCGGCGAGGATCTGGAAGCGGTCGTCCTGGCCGTCGGTGGCGTAAGTGGAGATGCGCAGCATCGCCGCCGCCTCGCCGCCGCGGATCTGCGGCCCGCTGGTGCGCGTCATCAGCGCGTAGTAGCCGGCACCGGCGGCGGCTTCAAGCAATATATTTCCTGCGGTCATGACGCCGGCGCCGCCGCTTCCCGCGAGCGCGAGCGATACGGATGAATGACGAGCGTCCAGGATCCGCCTCCTCTCGATTGGTGTCTCCCGCCGAAATTTCGCTGAACGGCGTAGCGAAACTTTGCACTAGATCAAATCGGGGTCCGATTAGGCCGGGTATCTATGCGGAACCGATATCCGAGGAGGAGCGAGGAGCATGGCGGCGCCCGAAACCCGTTTCCTGAGAAGTCACGACCTGGTCGATGTTGCGGCGCAGTCCGGCGTGCGCTTCGAGCGCCGTCCGGCGCGCAAGCCCGACGGCACTATAGTGCAGGGGCTGTACAACGCCTGGATCTGGCTCGACAACCCTTCGCAATACAACTCCTACACCACCGAGATGGTGAAGGCGGTGATCCTCGCCTTCCGCGAGGCGTCCAATGCGCGCGACGTGAGCAGCGTGGTCTTCACCGGCAGCGGCGACAAGGCGTTCTGCACCGGCGGCAATACGAAGGAATACGCCGAGTACTACGCCGGCCGGCCTCAGGAGTATCGCCAGTACATGCGGCTCTTCAACGACATGGTCTCGGCGATCCTCGCCTGCGACAAGCCGGTGATCTGCCGCGTCAACGGGATGCGCATCGGCGGCGGCCAGGAGCTCGGCCTCGCCTGCGACTTCTCCGTGGCGCAGGACCTCGCGCGCTTCGGCCAGGCGGGTCCCAAGCACGGCTCGGCGCCGATCGGCGGCGCGACCGATTTCCTGCCGGTGGTGATCGGCGCGGAGCGCGCCATGGTGGCGTGCGTGCTGTGCGAGCCGTTCTCGGCGCACGAGGCCTACCACGTCGGCATGCTCACCGACATCGTGCCTGCGCTCAAGGTGGACGGGCGGTTCGTGCCCAATCCCTTGGTCGAGACGCAGAAGGTCTATGACGACTTCGGCCGCCTCGCTTTCGGGAAAAGCAAGACCGGCGCAGCCCTTGCACAAGGAAAAGAGGTGCTGAAGCGCGGGACGGTGGACCTTTCCCTCCTGGATGAAAAGGTGGAAGAGCTGTGCGCGAAGATGCTGCTCACCTTCCCCGACTGCACCACCAAGACCGTCGAGGAGCTGAGGAAGCCCAAGCTCGAGGCCTGGAACCGCAACAAGGAGAATCACCGCGCCTGGCTTGCGCTCAACATGGTGACCGAGGCGCGCGCGGGCTTTACCGCGTTCAACGGGGGAACGAAGGACGAGCGCGAGGTCGACTTCATCCTGCTGCGCCAGAAGATCGCCGCGGGCGAACCGTGGGTGGGCGGGCTGCACGACGCGATCCAGCCGCGCGGCCGCCGATGAGCATCGACCCGGTCAAGGTCTGGCTGGAACAACGCGGGTCAAATGAGGCATCGCTGCTGCGGCTGCGCCTGGCGCGTCCCAAGGCCAACGTGCTCGACGCGGCGATGATCCACAGCCTCGCCGCGGCGCTCGACGCGCACCGCGGCAACCACGGCCTGCTCGCCGTGCTCGTCGACCACGAGGGACCGCACTTCTCGTTCGGCGCGAGCGTGGAGGAGCACCTTCCCGAGCGTTGCGCCGAGATGCTGGCCGGCTTCCACGGCCTGCTGTGCCGGATGCTGGAATGGCCGAAGCCGATCCTCGTCTGCGCCAAGGGCCAGTGCCTCGGCGGCGGGCTCGAGCTCGCCGCCGCGGGGAGCCTCCTTTTCGTGGCGCCGGAGACGCGCCTCGGCCAGCCCGAGATCCGCCTCGGGGTCATAGCGCCCGCGGCCTCGGTGCTGCTGCCGATGCGCATCGGGCAGGGGCGGGCCGAGGATCTCCTCTATTCGGGCCGCTCGATCGACGGCGCCACCGCCCTCGCCTGGGGCCTCGCCGCGGGCCTCGCAGACGACCCGGTCGCTGCGGCGCTGGCCTACTTCGAAGAGCACCTTTCGGCAAGGAGCGCCGCGTCGCTCGCCTGCGCGGTGCGTGCCGCACGCCAGCCCCTTGCCGACCTCGTGCGCGCGCGCCTCGAGGACGTGGAGTCTCTGTATCTCGAGACGGTGATGGCGACGCGCGACGCCAATGAAGGACTGGCCGCATTCATTGAAAAGCGCCAGCCCAGATGGGAGCACCGATGAGCGTTCAGGATGTTGTCAAACGCTGCGAGGCGTTGTTCGAAGATCTCGAGTTCAACGCCGTGAAGCAGTGGAAGGCCGCAGTGCCGGGGCGCAAGGCGATCGGCTACATGCCGATCTACGTGCCGCGCGAGATCGTCCACGCCGCGGGCATGCTGCCGGTCGGCATCTTCGGCGGCGGCGACCAGCTCGAGGTGATCCAGGGCGACGCCTACTATCAGAGCTACATCTGCCGCATCCCGCGCTCGACGGTCGAGCTCGGGCTTACCGGCAAGCTCGACTGCCTCGACGGGATGCTGTTCCCGTCGATCTGCGACGTGATCCGCAACCTCTCGGGGATGTGGCAGATCATGTTCAAGGACAAGTACGTCAAGTACTTCGACCTGCCGCAGAACTACGACGACTCGACCGGCGGCGAGTTCTACGTCCACGAAATGAAGACGCTTCGTGCCGACCTGGAAAAGCTTTCCCCCCGCAAGATCGGGGACGATGACTTGCGTCATTCCATCAGCATCTACAACCAGAACCGCAAGGCGGTGCGCGAGCTCTATGCGTACCGCGCCCAGAAGCCCTGGCAGGCGCCGACCTCCGAGGTGTACCTGGTGCTGCGCGCCGGCTGCGTGCTGCCGCCGGAGGATCACACCGCTCTCGTTTACCGGTATTTGAGTTCCTGCGAAAAGGAAAAACGGGCGCAGCGCGACAACGCGCGCGTGGTGCTCACCGGCTCGTTCTGCGAGCAGCCGCCGCTCGGCCTCATCAAGTCGATCGAGATGGCGGGCTGCTACGTAGTCGACGACGACTTCCAGCTGATCCAGAGCTGGCTCCTGGACGATGTTCCCCTCGAGGGCGATCCGCTCGAAGAGCTGTCGAAGGCTTTCCTGCACCGCTCGGCGGCCACCTCGTCGAAGTACGACGAGAAGAAGGAGGACAAGGGCAAGTTCCTGCTGCGCCAGGTGAAGACGCGCGGCGCCGAAGGCGTGGTCTTCGCCGCGCCGTCGTTCTGCGACCCGGCGCTGCTCGAGCGGCCGATGCTGCAGGAGATCCTCGCCCGGCACAAGATTCCGTACACCGCCTTCAAGTACGCGGAGAACACCGGCCAGATGGCGCCGATCCGCGAGCAGGCCGGCACCTTCGCCGATTCCATCAAGCTCTGGAGCGCCGCATGAACGTCAAGCCGGCTCAGAAAGTGGTTCAGAAGGAAGACGCGATGTGGCTGCAGAAGGAGATGATCAACCAGAACTACCACGAGGTGGCGAGCGCGCACGCGGCCGGCAGGAAGGTCTCGGCCACCTTCGTTCCGGGCAACCTGAACGAGCTCTTGATGTGCTTCGACTTCGCGCGCCGCCTGCCCGAGACCGACGCGCTGCAGAACGGCATGCGCAAGAAGTCGGGCAAGATGATCATGGACGCCGAGCGCGACGGCCACTCGGAGGACGTCTGCACCTACGTCAAGGCCGACCTCGGCATGATGCTGCAGGGCGAGCTCGGCCCGACCGGCGAGCCGATGCCCAAGCCCGACGTGCTGCTGCTTTCCTACACCGGCTGCTTCACCTTCATGAAGTGGTTCGAGCTGGTGCGGCAGAAGTACGACTGCGAGACGGTGATGCTGCACGTGCCCTACCAGGGCGACGGCAAGATCAACCCGGCTATGCGCCGCTACGTGGTGAATCAGCTCAAGGAGAAGGTGATCCCGACGCTCGAGCGGGTGTCGGGCGTGAAGTTCGACATCGACCGGCTGCGCGGGTACATGAAGGAATCGGTCAAGGCCGAGGACGATCTGGTGCGCGTGCTGCAGACCGCGAAGCGCCGGCCGAGCCCGATCGACGGCTACTTCGGCGCCGTGTACTACATCGGGCCGATGTTCACCGCGTTCCGCGGCACGCCCGAGGCGACGCGCTATTACTCGGTCCTCAGGAATGAAGTGGAAGAAAGAATGCACGCGGGCAAGGGTCCCGTGACGCCCGAGGGCGACCATCCCGGGGAGAAGTACCGCCTGGTGGTGGAAGGGCCGCCCAACTGGACCAGCTTCCGCGAGTTCTGGAAGATGTTCTACGACGAGGGCGCGGTGGTGGTGGCGTCGACCTACTCCAAGGTGGGCGGGGTGTACGACTTCGGCTTCCGCCACGATCCCGACCACCCGCTGGAGTCGCTCGCCGAGTACTGCCTGGGCTGTTACACCAACCTCAACTTCCCGCAGCGGATCGACATGATCTGCCGCTACATGGAGGAGTACCAGGCCGACGGCCTGCTGATCAACTCGATCAAGAGCTGCAACAGCTTCTCGGCCGGGCAGCTCCTCATCCTGCGCGAGGTGGAGAAGCGCACCGGCAAGCCGGCGGCGTTCATCGAGTCCGATCTCGTCGACCCGCGCTACTTCTCGGCCGCGAACATCAAGAACCGTCTGGAAAGCTACTTCCAGATGATCAAGCAGAAGCGTGGCGCGGCGCATTTGCCAAGCGCGGCGGTGGCCGCATGAAGACCTTCATCGGCATCGACCTCGGGTCGACCACCACCAAGGCAGTGGTCATCGACGAGAACCGCAACGTGCTCGGCCGCGGCATCACCAACTCGCGCTCCAACTACGACACCGCGGCCACCGTGGCGAAGCAGGAGGCGCTGGTGGCGGCGCGCTTCCACCTCTTCAGGAACGCGCTTTCGAAGTCGAACGCCCTGAACGGCGAGCTGGAGGCTTTCATCGGTCAGCTCGAACGTGACTTCCGCCTCGAGCAATACCTCGAGCAGCTCGCCGACCTGGAAGGGGTTTGCCGCCGCAACGTCGAGACCGCCAAGTTCGGCGCTGCGGCCAAGGGCGTGGCGACCGCGCTCGAATCCCTGTTCAAGTCGCTGAAGCAGGAGGCGCCCGAGCTGTTCGCGCCCGGCGCCAGGAGAAAGAGCGATTTCTTCCGCGACATCGCCGGGGCGCAGTACCTCGCCCAGGGCGAGCAGGCGGCGAAGGACGCGGGCGTGCGCTACGACCAGCTGCTCAACGTCTTCGACCGCTCGATCATCGAGGTCGAGAACCGCGTGTACGGCGCTTCCATCAAGCCGCACCTGCTAGCGGCCCTCGAGCGCACCTATCGGGCGCTGCCGCAGACCGCAGGGCGGAAGGAACGGATCAGCGCGCCGATCCAGGCGATCCTGGACACGGAGCTCGAGGAGGCCTACGTGGTGGGCACGGGCTACGGCCGCGCCCGCCTGCCGTTCTCGAAGGAGCACATCCGCTCGGAGATCCTGTGCCACGGGCTCGGGGCGCACGTGATGTATCCGCATACGGCGACGGTGCTCGACATCGGCGGCCAGGACACCAAGGCGATCCAGGTCGATCCCAAGGGCATCGTCGAATCGTTCCAGATGAACGACCGCTGCGCCGCGGGCTGCGGGCGCTACCTGGGCTACATCGCCGACGAGATGAACATGGGCCTGCACGAGCTCGGCCCGCTGGCGATGAAAGCCACCAAGACGGTCCGCATCAACTCGACCTGCACGGTGTTCGCCGGGGCCGAGCTGCGCGACCGCCTGTCGCTCGGCGAGAAGCGCGAGGACATCATGGCCGGGCTGCACCGCGCCATCATCCTGCGCGCGATGTCGATCCTCGCCCGCTCGGGCGGCATCCGCAACGAGTTCACCTTCACCGGCGGCGTGGCGAAGAACGAGGCGGCGGTGAAGTCGCTCACCCAGCTCGTGCGCGATAACTACGGCGAGCTGACCCTCAACATCAATCCCGACTCGATCTACACCGGGGCGCTGGGGGCGGCGACCTTCGCGTTGAGAGCGGTCATGGAGGAGGGAAAAATCATCGAGCATCGGGAGGCGGCATGACTTGCACCGCAGGCATCGACATCGGCTCCGGGGCGGTGAAGACGGTGCTCTTCCGCGGCGAGACCTGGCTCGCCAAGCGGGTCGAGCGCATCCGCCGGCGCGATCCCATGGACCTCGCGCGGCAGGGCTACGACGAGGTCCTGGCGGAGCAGAAGCTCAAGCCCGAAGAGGTCGCCTACGTCGCTACCACCGGCGAAGGTGAAAACGTCAAGTTCGCGACCGGACACTTCTACTCCATGACCACGCACGCCCGCGGCGGCGTATTCCTCAACCCCGCGGCGCGGGCGGTGGTCGACATCGGCGCCCTGAACGGGCGCGCCATCTACATCGACGAGCGCGGCAAGGTGCTGGCCTACAAGATGACCAGCCAGTGCGCCTCGGGCTCGGGCCAGTTCCTCGAGAACATCGCGCGCTACCTCGGCGTGGCCGTCGAGGAGATCGGGCCGCTCTCCCGCAGCTCGAAGAATCCGGAAAAAGTGAGCTCGATCTGCGCGGTCCTCGCCGAGACCGACGTCATCAACATGGTCTCGCGCGGCATCGCCACGCCCGACATCCTGAAGGGCATCCACATCTCGATGGCCTCGCGCCTGGTCAAGCTCCTGAAGGTGACCGGCATCAGCAAGGGGACGGTGCTTCTCACCGGTGGCCTGGCGCTCGACGAAGGGCTGCTCGCGGCCCTGCAGGAGGAGCTGGTGAACGAGAAGATCGCCGGCCTCACCGCGATCAGCCATCCCGACTCGATCTACGCCGGGGCGATCGGCGCCGCGCTCTGGGGCGCCTTCCGCCACCGCAAGCTCGCGGAGATCCAACAGAAAATGGCGGCGTAACCACGAGTCAAGGAGGAATCAGGTGGCACTGATCATCAACGAAGCCTGCACGCTGTGCGACGCCTGCGTGCCGGTCTGCCCGAACGAGGCGATCAAGGCCGGCGACCCGGTCTACGTGATCGACGCGCTGCGCTGCACCGAATGCGTCGGCGCGAAGGACGAGCCGCAGTGCAAGCTGGTCTGCCCTGCGGACTGCATCGTGCAGCATCCGGACTACGTGGAGACGCCCGAGCAGCTGTC
>JBJMWH010000503.1:0-3065 GCA_045810245.1 Burkholderiales bacterium
GACGCGCGTGTCGTACTCCACGCACAGCCGGCACACGTGCAGCTCCGAATGACAGGCCTTGCACTCATCGAGTCGCCGCAGGGGCATCGAGAGCGCTGCGAGCGAAGCGCCGCATTTCCAGCAGGTGAGGGCGTGTGGGGACACTCCCCATTTTCTAGCATTGAAGCCCGGCCCAGCCAACAGGGAAATTTGTCTACTACGCGAGAGTGTCCGCCATACGGCGCTCGCGCAGGAAATCCCGGAGCACGGCCCCCGTATGCGAGGCGCTGGCTTTCACGACCGCCGAGGGCGGCCCCGCCACCACCACTTTGCCCCCGCCGCCGCCTGCCTCGGGCCCCATGTCGATGATCCAGTCCGCCTCGGCCATCACGTCGAGGTTGTGTTCGACCACGACCACGGTGTTGCCGGCATCCACGAGGCGATGCAGGACGTGGATGAGCTTCTCGACGTCGGCCATGTGCAGGCCGACGGTGGGCTCATCGAGCACGTAAAGGGTCTTGGTCGCGCTGGTTTTCGAGAGCTCGTAGACCAGCTTGATGCGCTGCGCTTCGCCGCCGGAAAGCGTGGGGCTCTGCTGGCCGAGGGTGAGGTAGCCGAGGCCGACGTCCTGAAGGAGCTGCAGGCAGCGCCGGATCGAGGGATGCGCGGCGAAAAACTCGAGCGCCTCGTCGACGCTCATCGCCAGCACTTCGCCCACCGTCTTCCCGCGCAGCTGCACCTGCAGCGTCTCGGGATTGAAGCGGGCGCCGCCGCACGCCTCGCAGGTCACGCGTACGTCGGGCAGGAAGGACATCTCGATCTTCTTGATGCCCTGTCCCTCGCACCCCTCGCAGCGCCCACCCGCGGTGTTGAAGGAAAAGCGGCTCGCGGTCCAGCCGCGCATGCGCGCCTCGCTCGTATCGGCGAAGAGCCTGCGGATCGCGTCCCAGAAGCCGACGTAGGTCGCCGGGCACGAGCGGGGAGTCTTGCCGATCGGCGTCTGGTCGACTTCCAGCACCCGCTCGATCGGCTTCGACCCGGTGATCGCCTTGCAGCCGACGCTGGTTTCCTCCTTCAGGCTGTTGTAGAGCACGTCGCGGGCGAGCGTCGACTTGCCCGAGCCCGACACGCCGGTGACGACCGTTAGCCGCTCGAGCGGGATGCGCGCATCGATGCCCTTCAGGTTATGCAGCTTCGCCTTCTGCACCTCCATGCAAGGGTGAGCGCGCGGCACCCCGCGCCGGGGCTGCAGCGGATGAAGCAGCGGCGACCTGAGGAAACGCCCGGTGAGCGAGTCCGCGTTCTGCATCAGGTCCGCCGCCGTGCCTTCGGCGATGACTTGGCCGCCGAGCTTGCCCGCGCCCGGGCCGAGGTCGATCACGTGGTGCGCGCGCCGGATCGTGTCCTCGTCGTGCTCGACCACCACGAGCGAGTTGCCCTTGGCCTCGAGCTTCTCGAGCACGTCGAGGAGGATCCGGTTGTCGCGGTGGTGCAGGCCGATGGTGGGCTCGTCCAGGATGTAGCACACGCCGCGCAGGTTGGAGCCGAGCTGCGCCGCAAGCCGGATGCGCTGCGCCTCGCCCCCCGAGAGCGTCGGCGCCGAGCGGTCGAGCGTCAGGTAGCCCAGGCCGACCTCCTCGAGGAAGCCGAGCCTCGCGTTCAGTTCGGCCACGATGTCCTTCGCGATTTCGCCTTCGCGGCCCACCAGGGATGCATTGTTGAAAAACTTCTTCAGCAGTTCGATCGGCCTGGACGCGTACTGCGCGACGTTCTCGCCGCGCCAGCGCACGGCGAGCGCCTCGCGGTTCAGGCGCTGTCCGGCGCATTCGGGGCACGCCTCCTCGAGCTCGAGCCATTCGATCCACGAGTCGAGCACGTGGTCCTCGGCGCCGGTGCGCGCGCGCTCGTCGGTCCACTCCACGTCTTCGATCGCAAGCCCGGTGCCGTAGCACGCGGCGCACCAGCCGTGCTTGGAGTTGTAGGAGAAAAGCCGCGGGTCGAGCTCCGGGAAGCTGCGCCCGCAAGCGCGGCAGGCGCGCTTGGTGGAAAACACCTGCAGCTCCTTGTCCTTCAGCACGTGAATCACACCTTTGCCGATCTCCAGCGTCTTAGACAGCAGTTGCCTCAACTCTGCTTCTGCCTTCGGCGATATACGGATGTCACCCAACGGCAGCTCGATGGTGTGCTCCTTGAAGCGATCCAGGCGCGGGAACGGCCGGGTCGGCGTGAGCTTGCCATCCACGCGCAGGTGCCAGTGGCCCTTGCCCAGCGCCCACTTGGCGAGGTCCGTGTAGACGCCCTTGCGGTTCATGACCAGCGGCGCCAGCAGCGAAACCTTCTGTCCGCGGTATTCCTTGAGGATGCGCGCCGCGATCACGTCCTCGCTCTGCGGCTCGATCGGGATGTCGCAGTCCGGGCAGTACTGGGCGCCGAGCTTGACGAAGAGCAGCCGGAGAAAGTGGTGCACTTCGGTGAGTGTGCCCACCGTGGACTTGCGCCCGCCGCGGCTCGTGCGCTGCTCGATCGCCACCGTCGGCGGGATGCCGAAGATCGCGTCGACATCCGGTCGCGAGGCCGCCTGCACGAACTGGCGCGCGTAGGCGTTCAAGGATTCCAGGTAGCGCCGCTGACCCTCGTTGAACAGGATGTCGAAGGCGAGCGTCGACTTGCCCGAGCCCGACACGCCGGTGAGCACGGTGAAGCGCCCGCGCGGGATGTCGACGTCGATGTTCTTCAGGTTGTGCTCGCGCGCGTTGTGGATGCGGATCGCGTTGCCGAGGTAGCGTGCGGCCGGTTCCCGCGCCTTGGGTGTTTCCTTGAAGGCCTGTTCGTATTCGCGCAGCGCGCGCCCGGTATGCGAGGACTGGTGAGCCATGACCTGCGACGGCGTGCCTTCGCACACCACGTCGCCGCCGGCGTCGCCGCCCTCGGGCCCGAGGTCGACGATCCAGTCGGAGGAGCGGATCACGTCGAGGTTGTGCTCGATCACCACGATCGAGTGGCCGGCGTCCAGGAGCTGGCGGAACGCGCGCAGGAGCTTTGCCACGTCGTCGAAGTGCAGTCCAGTGGTGGGCTCGTCGAAGAGG
>JBJMWH010000504.1:0-8163 GCA_045810245.1 Burkholderiales bacterium
GTAGCCGACCCACGCGGCGGCCTCGTAAGAAAGGCCGGTCGCCTCGGCGAGCGATGGCAGCTCGGGCAGCGCGCCGGCGCGGCGCAGCGTGCTGACTCCGTAAGCCTTGAGGCGCCCCGACTTCACATGCCCGGCGGTCGCCGCGACCGTCTCGACCGCGTAAGTCACCTGGCCGTTAATCACGTCAGTGAGCGCAGGCGCGCTGCCCTTGTACGGCACGTGCCGCGCCTGGATGCCGGCCACGGAGTTGAACAGCTCGCCGAAGAGGTGCGCCGTGGCCGCGGTACCCGATGAAGCAAAGGTGTACTTGCCGGGGTTCGCCTTCATCAGCGCTACGAACTCTTTGGCGTCGGCCGCCGGAAAGGCAGGGTTCACCACGAGCGCGAAGGGCACCGCCGCAATGAGGCTGATCGGGGCGAGGTCCTTCAGCGGATCGTATGGAATCTTCTGCAGGTTGGGCATGATCGAGATCGGACCGCTCGAGGCCGCGAGCAGCGTGTACCCGTCGGGTGAGCTCTTGGCGACGGCGTCGGTGCCGATCGATCCGCCGGCGCCGGGACGGTTGTCGGCCACGAACGGCTGGCCGAGCGCTGCCTGCAGCTTGTCGGCGACCACGCGCGCCGCGATGTCGGTGGCCTGTCCCGGCGGCCAGGGAACCACGACCTTGACGGGTCGATTGGGATAGGGCTGCGCGAAAACGCCGAACGCAAGAAGCCAGGCGGCGAACGTGGCGATGATTCTCATCGATCCTCCTCCTCAGAAGGAGCCGCCATTCTAGAACGTGCCGGGGTACAGGCCGCCATCCATCAGCAAGTTTTGTCCGGTGATGAAGCCGGCCTGGGCGCTGCACAGGAAGGCGCAGGCGTCGCCGAACTCCTCGATCGTGCCGAACCGGCCCGCCGGATTCGCGTCGGTGCGCAGGCGACGCAGCTCCTCCACGCTCTTGCCCGTCTTCTTCGAATTGAACTCGAGGTTGCCTCGCAGACGATCGGTCTCGAACGGGCCGGGCAGGAGGTTGTTGATCGTGACGTTGTGGCGCACGGTGGTGCGCGAGAGCCCCGCGATGAAGCCCGTGAGGCCGGTGCGGGCGCCATTCGACAGGCCGAGCTCCGGGATCGGCGCCTTGACCGCGCCCGAGGTGATGTTGACCACGCGGCCGAACTTCCTCGCGATCATGCCGTCGACCACGGCGCGGATCAGGAGAATCGGCGTGATCATGTTCGCATCGACCGCCTTGACCCACGCTTCGCGGTCCCAATCGCGAAAGTCGCCCGGCGGCGGGCCGCCGGCGTTGTTCACCAGGATGTCGGGCGCCGGCGCCGCCTTGAGCGCAGCCTCCCGGCCCTGCGCGGTCGTGATGTCGCCTGCCACGGTTTTTACATCTACTTTGAAACGGCTGCGGATGTCCGCTGCCGTGGATTCCAGGGCTTCACTCCCCCGGGCCGTAATGACGAGGTTCACGCCCTCGCGCGCGAGCGCCAGCGCGCAGCCCTTGCCGAGTCCCTTCGATGCCGCGCACACCAGCGCGGTCCTGCCGCGAATTGCGAGATCCATTCTCTAGCTCCTTTTCAATGAGACCAGCAGCACGCCGAAGATGACGAGCGCGGCGCCCGCTGCCTGGCGCGCGCCGAAGGGCTCGTCGAGCCCGGCCGCGCTCATCATCGCGACGCTGACCGGGCTGATGGCGCCGACCAGCGCGAACTCGGTGGCGCCGATGCGCCTGAGGGCCTCGGCCTGGAGGAAAACCGGGACCACCGTGCTCAGCGTCCCCAGGATGGCGGCGTACAGCCAAACCGCGGCGGGCAGCTCGAGCGAAGCCGGGCCGTCGAACACGAAGAACTGGGCGACCGCGGGGAGCGTGGCTACCGCCATGCTGTAGGCGGTGAAGCGCATCGAGCCGACGCGCTTCACGAGCTGGCTGCCGGCGACGAGGTAGGTGGCATAGCACAGGGCCGAAGCGAACACGAGCAGCACGCCGAGGAGGAAGAGTCTGCCTTCGCGCGTTGCCCCGACCTGGTTCGAGACGACGAGCGCGATTCCCGCGTACGTCAGCACGAGCGCGACGAGCTGCGTCGCCGTCGGCCGCTTGCGCAGGAACGCGAACGACAGCACGAGGACCAGAGTCGGATAGAGAAAGAGGATCAGCCGTCCGATGCCCGCGCCGACGTACTGCAGGCCGATGAAATCGAGGAAGCTCGCGAGGTAGTAGCCGAGGAAGCCGAGCGCCGCGACGCCCGCCCAGTCGCGGCGCGTAAGGCGCGGTTCCTGGCGGCGCAGCCACCACCCGATGACGACGAAGAAGGGCAGCGAGATCACCATCCGCAGGAAGAGGAGCGTGGTCGGGGTAACCGCGTAGGCTGCATACGACAGCTTGATGAGGATCGGCCGCAGCGAGAACGTGAGCACGCCGAGGACGGCAAAGGCGATGCCCCAGCCGCGATAGGCGGCGGCGCTCAGAGCCCGCTGCTCAACGTTTTTTCCCGCCGAGGATCGATCCCAGCACGCCGCGCAGCACTTGCCGCCCGAGCTCCGAGCCGATGCTGCGGGCGGCGCTTTTCGTCAGCGCCTCGATAATGCCCTGCGACTGGCGCCCGCCGCGCGGCCCGGTCCGGCCGAACAGGATGTCGTGCACCGGCTCGTGGACGGGGTTCGCGCTTTCGTCGGGCCGCGCCGGCTTCGCCTCGGTGCGGCCCTTCAGCTTCTCGTAGGCCGATTCGCGGTCCACCGCCTTCTCGTAGTGGCCGAAAACGTCGGAGGACTGGATGAGCTTTGCGCGCTCGTCATCGCCGATCGGGCCGAGCTGGCTCGCCGGCGGCACGATGAAGGCGCGCTCCACCACGCAGGGGCTGCCCTTCTCGTCGAGCAGCGATACGAGCGCCTCGCCGACGCCGAGCTCGGTAATCACCTTCTCCGCGTTGAGCTTGGGATTCGGGCGCAGCGTCTCGGCGGCGGTCTTCACCGCCTTCTGGTCGCGCGGGGTAAAGGCGCGCAGCGCGTGCTGCACGCGGTTGCCGAGCTGGCCGAGCACGCTTTCCGGCACGTCGAGCGGATTCTGGGTCACGAAATAAACGCCTACGCCCTTGGAGCGGATGAGCCGCACCACCTGCTCCACCTTCTCGAGCAGCGCCTTCGGCGCTTCGCTGAAGAGGAGGTGCGCCTCGTCGAAGAAGAACACGAGCTTCGGCTTCTCCGGATCGCCCACCTCCGGCAGGTGCTCGAAGAGCTCGGCGAGCAGCCACAGGAGGAACGTCGCATACAGCTTGGGCGAGTTCATCAGCTCGCCGGCGGCGAGGATGTTCACGACCCCCTTGCCTTCGCGCGTCTGCATCAAATCGCCGATGTCGAGCATCGGCTCGCCCAGGAACTTCGCCCCGCCCTGGCTCTCCAGCGCCAGCAGGCCTCGCTGGATCGCGCCGATCGACGCGGTAGAGACATTGCCGTACGCGGTCTTGAACTGCGCCGCATTGTCGCCCGTGTACTGCAGCATTGCGCGCAGGTCCTTGAGGTCGAGCAGGAGCAGCCCCTGGTCGTCGGCGATCTTGAACACCAGCGAGAGGACGCCTTCCTGCGTTTCGTTCAGGTCGAGCATCCGGCCAAGGAGGAGCGGGCCCATGTCGGAGACGGTCGCGCGTACCGGGTGCCCGGCCTTTCCGAATACATCCCAGAACACCACCGGGCAGCCTTCGGCCGCCACCGAAACCTTGAGCGCCTTGAGGCGCTCGGCCACCTTCGGATTCGCGCCGCCGGGCTTGGCGACGCCGGAGAGGTCGCCTTTCACATCGGCCATGAACACCGGCACGCCGACCGCGGAGAAACGCTGCGCGAGCGCCTGCAGCGTCACGGTTTTGCCCGTGCCCGTGGCGCCGGTGATGAGGCCGTGGCGGTTCGCGAGACCCGGCAGGAGCGCGAGCTCCTTCTTGTCGTTCTTGGCGATGAGCAACGGCGGCGGCATGGCGCCGAATGTTACCTTTAGAATTGGAGCCATGGCGGGTCACAGCAAATGGGCGAACATCAAGCACCGCAAGGCGGCTGCGGATGCGAAGAAAGGCAAGGTCTTCACCCGGCTCATCAAGGAAATCACCGTCGCTGCGAAGCTCGGCGGGGGCGATCCCAACAGCAATCCGCGCCTGCGCCTCGCGCTGGACAAGGCCCGCGAGGCGAATATGACCAAGGACAGCGTGCAGAACGCGATCAAGCGCGGCAGCGGCACGCTCGAAGGGGTGTCCTACGAGGAAGCGCGCTACGAGGGCTACGGCCCGGGCGGCGCCGCGGTGCTGGTCCACTGCCTCACCGACAACCGCACGCGCACGGTCGCCGAAGTGCGCCACGCCTTCACCAAGAACGGCGGCAACCTCGGATCCGACGGCTCGGTCGCCTACCTCTTCAAGCATTGCGGGCAGTTCGTCTTCGCCCCCGGCACTAGCGAGGACCGCGTCATGGACGTCGGTCTCGAAGCCGGTGCGGAAGACGTGGTGAAGAACGACGACGGCTCGGTCGAGCTCATCTGCGCGCCGGGCGATTTTGTGCGCGTGAAGGCCTCGCTAGAGAAGGCCGGCCTCAAGGCCGAGCTCGCCGAGATCACCATGAAGCCCGGCGCCGAGGCGCTGCTCGCCAGCAACGAGGCCGGGCGCATGCGCCAGCTCCTCGACGCGCTGGAGAACCTCGACGACGTGCAGGACGTCTACACCACCGCGGTGATCGACTGAACCGGGTGGACAACTGAGAATTCTCGGGATCGATCCGGGCCTGAGACTCACCGGGTTCGGCGTGATCGAGAGCGCCGGGCGCAAGCTTCACTACGTGACGAGCGGCTGCGTCAAGTCCGGCGAGGGCGATCTCGCGCAGCGCCTGAAGGCGATCCTCGAAGGCCTGAACGAGATCATCGCCGCGCACGGCCCGATCGAAGTCGCGGTCGAAAAGGTGTTCGTCAACGTCAATCCGCAGTCGACCCTCGCGCTAGGCCAGGCCCGCGGCACGGCGATCTGCGCAGCGGTGCTGGCCGGCCTCCCGGTCGCCGAATACACCGCGCTCCAGGTGAAGCAATCGGTGGTGGGGAATGGCCACGCGCGCAAGGAGCAGGTCCAGCACATGGTCCGGCGCCTGCTCGCGCTTCCCGGGGAACCGTCGCCCGATGCCGCCGACGCGCTCGCCTGCGCCATCTGCCACGCGCATGGCGCGAAGCTTGGTTCTCTTTCCACCCGGGGTTTTCGTGTGAGAAAAGGCAGGCTCGTGTGATCGCTCGCCTGAGTGGCCGGCTCACGGCCAAGAACCCGCCGCAGGTCGTCGTCGACGTCGCCGGGGTGGGCTATGAGGTCGACGTGCCGATGAGCACGTTCTACGGCCTGCCAGCCACCGGCGATCCGGTCACGCTCCACACGCATCTCGTGGTCCGCGAGGACGCCCACACACTGTACGGATTCGCAACGCTCGAGGAGCGGGCCGCGTTTCGGCAGCTCATCCGCATCTCGGGCATCGGCGCGCGCACCGCGCTCTCGGTGCTGTCCGGGCTTTCGGTGGCCGATCTCGCGCACTCGATCGCGCTCCAGGATTCGGGCCGCCTGACGCGCATTCCGGGCATCGGCAAAAAAACGGCGGAGCGGCTGCTCCTCGAGCTGAAGGGCAAGCTCGCCGAAGTCAGCGCGCCGTCGCAGGAGCGACCGAGCGACGTGGTGAATGCGCTGCTTGCGCTCGGCTACAGCGAGAAGGAAGCGCACGCGGCCATCAAAGGCCTTGCGCCCGGTGTTCCGGTGGCCGAGGGTATTCGCGCCGCGCTGAAGACGTTGGCGAAATCTTGAAAAAAGGAGTCGCGCATGTCGAAGGGATGGATTGCCGCAGTCTTTGGTTGCGCCACGATGCTGTTCTCGGCCGGCGCGCTCGCGCAAAAACAAACTGACCCCGGGTGGTACGCCGGCGCCTCGCTCGGGCGCGCCGACCTGGGGCCGGACACCGACACCGCCCTCAAGATCTTCGGCGGCTATCAGATCAATCGCAGCTTCGCCGCCGAATTCGGCTACTCGGATTTCGGCGACGTCACGGTCGGAAACAACAGCGTCGACGCGAGCGCGTGGGAGCTGACCGGCGTGGGCAAGTTTCCGCTCGGCAATCAGTTGTATGTCTTCGGCCTTGCCGGTCTCGCCAAGATCAAGAGCGAGTCGACGATCTCCGGACTGCGCCTTTCCCATGACAGCACGGAGCTCACCTTCGGCTTCGGCTTGCAGTACGATTTTTCGCCGAAGGCGGGCGCTCGCCTTCAGTGGCAGCGCTACGACACGAGCAGCGAAATCGACGTGGTGAGCGTGGGCGTCGTCTACAAGTTCTGATCGCACTGCACATCGCGACGGGAACGCACGACAGCACCGCGCGCTACAGGTTCCCGAAAGATTGAAATGGCGCGACCTGTGGCGGCTGCACAACACTCGCACTGGCAGATAAGGGTTTTGCCCCCGTAGTTGACCTCGGTTACGTCTGCCGAAAGCGCGGCAGCGTACCCTTTGCTCGCAATTTCGCAAATCTTGAAGGGTCTCCCCATGCTCATGCAAAAGAAGGTTCTCGTTACCGCGCTGCTCGCGGGTTTCGCCGCAGTTCCCACGCTCGCCATGGCGCAAGCCAAGGGCAACGCCGGTCTGGGCTTTTACGCCGGTGCGTCGGTTGGGCAGTCGATGTCCGACTGCGGCGGATCCGCTGGCTCCTGCGATGACAAGGACACCGCTTACCGCATCTTCGGCGGCTACAAATTCCATCCCAATATCGCCGTCGAAGGCGGCTATTCCCCGCTCGGCGAAACATCGGCCAGCATCGGCGGATTGGGAAGCGTAACGGCGGAAGCGAATGCCTGGGACATCGTCGGTGTGGGAATGTTTCCACTCGGCAATAACTTCTCCATCCTTGGGAAGCTCGGCTTCTACAACGCCGAGGTCAAGCTGGGCGGCCTGGCTTCGGGCAAGAAGACCACGACCGATCTGACCTACGGGATCGGCGGCCAGTACGACTTCAATCGGAACCTCGGCCTGCGCCTCGAGTGGCAGCGCTACAGCGGAGTCAAGGCGCCCGACTCAAGTGGCGGCGGCGTAACCGTCAGCGGTGGCGACACCGACATCGACGTAGTGAGCGTCGGCGCGCTGTGGCGGTTCTGATCGAGGAATAGAAGAACGCGTTCCATCGAAGGGCGGCCTTTGGCCGCCCTTTTTTTTGGCTTCGAAGCGGAGGTGCAGCCGGCATTAATGCGCACTCGCCCTCGCCGATTATCAAATAGTCCGGCCTGAGGAGTTTGCCTCGCAGCGTCGTGGTTTTCCGCCCACAACCTTGCCCTTTTCCCTCGTTTGGCCAGAGGCGGGCGGGTATCTTTCGAGCGCCTGACAAATCCACACAAAGGGAGATAACAATATGTCGCTCAAGCAAACAACCATCGCCGCGCTCATGGCGGCGGCCGGCCTGGCAAGCTCGCAAGGCGCGCTCGCTCAAGGCATGAGCGGGGGCCAGGACAAAGGCTGGTACGTCGGCGGCAGCATCGGCCAGTCGGAAGCCGACGGCACGTGCCCGGCGGGCGTGACCTGCGACTTCAAGGACACCGAGTGGAAGATCTTCGGCGGTTACCGCATCATGCGCCATCTCGCGGTTGAAGGCTTCTACGCCAACCACGGCGAGATCAAACTCAGCTCGGGTGGCGTGAGCGCGACAGCCGAGTCCAGCACGTTCGGCGTGGCGGCCCTCGGCATCCTGCCGCTCGGCCAGTTCGAGCTCTTCGGCAAGCTCGGCGTCGGCAGCACCAGCGTCGACGCGACCGCCACCGGCGGAGGCTTCTCGGCCTCGGCGAGCGACAGCGGCTCGGATGTCGTGTACGGCGTCGGCGCGGTATTCAACTTCTCGCGCAATCTCGGCGTGCGTGCGGAGTACGAGCGTTACAGCGACTCCGAAATCAACGTCCTGTCCTTCGGCGTGCAGTACCGCTTCTAATCTCGCGTGGTCTGAAGTTCTGATCGAACAAGAAGACGAAACCGATCAGGGAGGGGGCGGCCGCGAGGCCGCCCTTTCTTTTTGAGCGCCGAGGGCGCGCCGGTTTGCCGGCCTGCCGTGTGCGCTATTTCCTAGGTTTCCCGTGACCGGCCCAGTATCGTTCCCACGGTTCAGGAACGCTCGACAAGAGAAAAACAAGAAAAAGGGGGT
>JBJMWH010000505.1:0-3806 GCA_045810245.1 Burkholderiales bacterium
GGGCGCGCCGCCGGAGAGCCCCGCCAGCGGCCTCAGCGGGTCGCGGCTGCCCGAAAGTGCCCCGACTACGAGCGCCACGCCGATGACGAGCGCGCCCACGCCGCAGCCCTTCCACAGCCGCTGCCAGCCCGAGGCAGAAGCGGGCAAGGGGTCGATCGCGCGCAGGAACATGGCCGAGCCGATGAAGAGAGCGGCCCAGGCGAGCATCACGACCACGGCTGGCAGCACCGGCGAAATCACCCATACCGCCACCGCCAGGAGCAGCACGCCGAAGAACCTGCGCACGCCCGTCATCCATGCGCCGGCGCGCGGCAGGAGCGCGCCCTCGGATACGCCGACGACGATCAGCGGTACGCCCATGCCGAGCGCCATCGCGAAGAGCGCCGCGCCCCCGAGCAGCACATCGCGGCTCTGGGAAATGTAGAGCAGCGCCCCGGCGAGCGGCGCCGCGACGCAGGGACTGACGATCACGGCCGAAAGCAGGCCCATGGCCGCGACCGAGACGATCTGCCCACCCTGAAGACGGCCGTGGACCGAATGCAGCCGCTGATGCAGGAAGCCGGGAAGCTGCAGCTCGTAGAAGCCGAACATCGACAGCGCGAGCAGCACGAATACGAAGGCAAAGGCGCTGAGGACCCACACATTCTGCAAGGCGGCCGCGAGGAGCACACCCGAGAAAGCCGCCGCGATCCCCGCCGCCGCGTAGGCGAGCGCCATCCCCAGTACATAGGAGAGCGAAAGCACCAGCGCGCGCAGCTTGTCGATGTCGCGGCCCTCTCCGGCGATGATGCCGGAGAGGATCGGGATCATCGGCAGTACGCAGGGCGTAAACGCGAGCAGCAGCCCGAACAGGAAGAAGCCGCCGAGTACGAGCGCAAAGTTGCCCTCGAACAGGCGCTGGATGTCGAGATCGCTCGCAAAGATCGAGAACGTCGGCACGGGGTCGACCCACGGCGGCGCCTGGCTCACGCTCGGGCGCTCCTCGCCGCCCGCGGCGGCGAGCTGGAGCGATGCGCCCGACTCCATCGGCACGTAGCACACGCCGGCGTCGGCGCAGCCCTGCGACATCACTTTGAGGTCGAACCGGCCCTCGCCCTCCACCGGCAGGCGGATCCGCACGTTCTTGCGATAGACCTGCGTTTCGCCGAAGAACTCGTCCTTGTGCGCAGCGCCGCGCGGAAACTCGGGCGCGCCCAGGCGCACCGCCGGGTTGCCGTCGGCGGCGAACTTGAAGCGCTCGCGGTACATGTAGTAACCGTCGGCGATGGCGAAGGTCACTTCGACGCTCGACGCGTCGAGGACGCGCGCCGAGAAGCGGAACGCTTTCTCGGGCTCGAGAAGATTGTCCGCGCCGCCGCCGAGCTTGAGCTGCGCCGCCGCGGGAGCGGCCAGCGCCAGGGCAAGCAGCAGGAGGACGATGCGCTTCAAGTTCTGGTCTCGGCGGCGACCCAGTCCAGGTAGGCCGGCAGGCCGCGCTCGATTGGGACCGCGATGATCTCGGGGAGTTCATACGGATGCCCGGCGCGCAGCGCCTGCTCGAGCGCCGGGTAGCGCTCGCGCGTGGTCTTGATGAGCATGGGATGCTCTTCGTCGTGCTGCAGCGCGCCCTTCCAGCGGTAGACCGAGCGGCACGGCGCGAGGATGTTCACGCAGGCCGCGACCTGCTTTTCGAGCAGTTGGTCGGCGAGCTTCTCGGCCGCCGCGCGGTCAGGCAGGTTGGTCAAGACGAGCAGGACGCTCATTTCTCAATCCCTCGTGGACCGTGGGGTAGCGCAGGCGGATGCCGAGCGCGCGCTTCAGCCGGGTGTTGTCGAGGCGCCGCGACTCCTGCATGAAAGAAAGCAACGCGGCCGGCAGCCTGTCGCGCGCGAGCTCTTTCGGGATGCGCGCAGGCCGCGGCAGGGCGTAGGTGTCGGCGACGAGGTCGAACCAGTCGCCCATCTTCATCTCGGTGTCGTCCGATGCGTTGTAGACGCCCGCGGGGGCCTCCTCGTCCAGGGCGCGGCACACGATCGCGGCCAGGTCATCGGCGTGGATGTGGTTCGTGTAGACATCGTCTTCGCTTGTCAGCACCGGCGTTCCGGCGCGCAGCCGTTCCAGCGGCAACCGCTCGGCCGCATAGATGCCGGGCACACGCAAGACGATCAGGTCAACCCCTCGATCCCCGGCCCATTGCGCCAGCTGCGTCTCGGCATGCAGGCGCCGGCGCGCCCGTTCGGTCTTCGGCGCCGGCGGGCGAGATTCGTCGATCCGCGCGCCGGCGCAGTCGCCGTAGACGCCGCTCGTGCTGACGTAGACGATGCGAGCCGGTAGAATGCGGCCCTTTTCGAGAGCGGCCAGGAGGTTCGCGGTCCGCGTATCCGTCGCGCCGTGATCCGGGGGCGGGGCGCAGTGGAGCAGCGCCTGCGCCGGGACGAGCGAAAGGCTGTCCGGCCGATCGAGGTCGAATCCGTCCGCGCGCGACAACGGCGCGAGCTGAAACCGCTGCGCGAGCCGCGGCGCCGCGCGCCGGGCGATATCGCCGAAACCCGCGATCAGCAACCGTTTCATGCTTGCATTTTATGCGTAAGGTCAAGGTCCAACCCAGCGGCCACGAATTCGACGTCGAGGAGGGCGAATCGGTCCTCACCGCCGCGCTGCGCCAGAACCTGGTGCTGCCCTACGGGTGCCGCAACGGTGCTTGCGGCAGCTGCAAGGGCAGGATCGTCGAAGGCCGGGTCGACTACGGCGTCTACCAGAGGAAGGCGCTGACCGAGGAAGAGAAAGCGCAGGGCAAG
The DNA here is from genome assembly GCA_045810245.1 of Burkholderiales bacterium. GTDB lineage: Bacteria > Pseudomonadota > Gammaproteobacteria > Burkholderiales > SG8-39 > SCGC-AG-212-J23. The sequence goes on from JBJMWH010000505.1 coordinate 2,778, forward strand.
GCGCTCTTCTGCCAGGCGAAGCCGCTCACCGAGCTCGTGATCGAGGCGCGGACCATCGGCGCGGCGCGCGACATTCCGATCCGCACGCTCCCGTGCCGCGTGCAGAAAATGGAGCGGCTCGCCGACGACGTGATGGCGCTCCACCTCAGGCTCCCGGCGAACGAGCGGCTTCAGTTCCTCGCCGGCCAGTACATCGAGTTCCTGCTCAAGGGCGGCTCGCGGCGCAGCTTCTCCATGGGCAACGCGCCCCACGACGACGAGCTGATCCAGCTCCACGTGCGCCACGTCGCCGGCGGGGAGTTCACCGACCATGTATTCGGCAAGATGAAGGAACGCGACATCCTGCGGCTGGAGGGACCGCTCGGCACCTTCTTCCTGCGCGAGGATTCCGCGAAGCTGATCGTGTTCGTCGCCTCGGGCACCGGCTTCGCGCCCATCAAGTCGATCATCGAGCACGCGCTGCACAAGGGCGCGACGCGGCCGATGGTGCTGTATTGGGGCGGACGGCGACCGAAGGACTTGTACATGGACGCGCTCGCAAGGCAGTGGCCGATCGAGTATGTCCCCGTCGTTTCCGACGCCCTACCGGAGGACAACTGGAGCGGGCGGGCCGGCTTCGTGCACCGCGCCGTGATGCAGGACTTCCCGGATCTCTCCGCTCACCAGGTCTACGCCTGCGGTGTGCCCGTGATGGTCGATGCAGCGAAGCGCGACTTCACGCAGCAGTGCAAGCTGCCGGAGGAAGAGTTCTTCGCCGACAGCTTCACCACCCAGGCAGATCTCGCTGCCTAGCCTTTCGGGGCGACGCTGCCCCGCGCGGGCGTCGGCGCCACGCCGGCAAAGCTGAGAAAGTCGACCATCCGAAATTCGCCCGTGACCTTGCCGTCGCGTTGCGGCAGCGTTGGCCTCCAGCCCCGGTCTGCCGCGAGGTACGACCTCGGGTCGAGCTCCAGCAGCCCGATGATGACCTCGCCCACGATGGTCCCGCCGACCGGCCCGAGCGTGGCCCCGCCTGCGCGGACGAAGCCC
>JBJMWH010000506.1:0-2834 GCA_045810245.1 Burkholderiales bacterium
TACAGGCCGAAGATGCTGCGGCCCTCTTTCACTCGCGCCTCGACCCATTCCTCGAACTCGTTCTGCGCCGCGGCCTCGGCGGCGACTTCCTCGGCCATGTTCGCCGGAATGACCACGACCCCTTCCTCGTCGCCGACCACCACATCGCCGGGGTAAACGGCGACGCCGCCGCAGCCGATAGGCACCTGGCTCTCGACCGCATGGTGGCGTACGAGGTTGAGCGGCGCGGAGCGCGCGCCGCAATATGCCGGCCAGGGCAGCTTCTCGATCGTCTGCGAATCGCGCAGGCCGCCGTCGGTGACCACGCCGGCGACGCCGCGCACCATGAGCCGCGTCATCAGGATGTCGCCGCCGGTGGCGGCCGAAGCGTCGCGACGCGCATCCATCACCAGGACCTGCCCCGGCGGGCAGGCCTCGATCGCCTCGCGCTGGGGGTGGCCTCGGCCGTCGAAGGCGCCGAGCTGGTCGACATCCTCGCGCGCCGGGATGTAGCGCAGCGTGAACGCTTCGCCCACCATCCTTGGAGCTTCTTTGTTCAACAAAAAAACACCTTGTATGAACGTGTTGCGCAAGCCCCGTTTGAACAGCACGGTGGTCAGCGTGGCGGTGGAAACGCGCTTGAGCGCTGCGCGGCTCGCGGCGGATAAACTCGGCATATGGTCGACGTGGAATCCGAAGGCGGGGTGACCCGCATCTTCCTCAACCGCCCCGAGAAGGTCAATGCGCTCGACTCCGAGCTCCTGCAGCAGCTACTGGCAGCGTTTGTCGACATTTTCGAGTTGTCAGACACCCGAGTCGTGGTGCTGGGCGGGCGCGGCAAGGCATTTTGCGGCGGCGCCGACGTCGCGGAGCTCTCGGCGCTGAGCGCCTCGAACGCCGGCGCTTTCGTCCAGAGGATCCACGATGTCTGCGCCACGATCCGCAAGCTCCCGGTCCCGGTCGTCGCGCGGCTGCACGGCGCCGTGATCGGCGCGGGGCTCGAGCTCGCGGCCGCGTGTGACCTGCGCATCGCCGCCGAGGGCACGCGCTTTTCGATGCCGGAAGTGCGGCTGGGAATCCCCGCCGTGGTCGAAGCGGCGCTGCTGCCGCGGCTCATGGGTTCGGGCCGCGCTGCCTGGCTCGTGCTCACCGGCGAGGCGATCGACGCGCGCCGGGCGTATGAATGGGGCCTCATCGAGCAGCTCGGCGGCGACGACGCGGTGGAAGCGCTGGTTCGTAGTCTGATGAAAAACGACCGCGAGGCGCTCGCGATGCAGAAGCAGCTCCTGCAGCTCTGGGAAGAAGCGCCGCTCTCGAGCTCGATCGAGGAAAGCATCCGCCATTTCGGCGACGCGCATCGCTGAAACTTGCGCCAGAAAAATCGGGGTCAGAGCCCTATTTCCGGGACGCGAAGCTGATGGAAATAGGGCTCTGACCCCGATTTTCGTTCCAGTTGCGCTATGACGGATTCCGTTATATAACGGAGTCCGTTATAAGATGAAAAAACAGCATCCCGGCAGGATCCTCTACGAGCAATTCCTGAAGCCCAAGGGCATGTCCCAGAACGCGCTCGCGCGCGAGCTCGGCGTGCCGCCGCGGCGCATCAACGAAATCATCCTCGGCAAGCGCGGCATCAGCGCCGACACGGCGCTGCGCCTCGCCAAGCGCTTCGGCAACTCGGCGCGCTTCTGGATGGCGCTGCAGGCCGATTTCGACCTGCACCTGGCACAACGCGAAGCAAGGCAGGGCTGAATGGCCAAACAGCAGGTCTACGACGCATCGGCGATCCAGGCGCTGAAGGGGCTCGAGCCCGTGCGCCACATGCCGGGCATGTACACGCACACCATCCATCCTTTGCACATCGTGCAGGAGGCGATCGACAACGCGGTCGACGAGGCGCTCGCCGGCTTCGGCCGCAAGATCACCGTAACGCTGCGCAAGGACCACTCGGTCGAGGTCGAGGACGAGGGCCGCGGCATTCCGGTCGACATGCACCCGGTGGAGAAGAAGCCCGCGGTCGAAGTGGCCTTCAGCATGCTGCACGCCGGCGGCAAGTTCTCGCGCTCGGGCGACGGCGTGTACCACATCTCCGGCGGCCTGCACGGCGTGGGCGTGTCGGTGTCGAACGCGCTGTCCAGGCGCTGCGAGGTCATCGTCTACAAGGGCAACGAGAAGCACTTCATCGCCTTCGAGGGCGGAGAGCTCGCGACCAAGCTTCGTTCTGAACGGATCAAGGAAAAACGCACCGGCACGCTGGTGCGGCTGTGGCCCGACCCGAAGTACTTCGACTCGCCCAACATCCCGCTCGCCGAGCTCGAGCACCTGGTGCGCTCGAAGGCGTACCTGCTGCCCGGCCTGACGATGGTCCTCGCCGTCGAGGGCAAGGACGCGAAGAGCTGGAAGTACGAGCGCGGCATGGCGCAGTACTTCGAGTTCATGCTCGCCGGCCGGGAGCTGGTGGCGCCGCTCTTCACCGGCGAGCGCTTTTTCGACGAGAAGTCGCTCGCCGGCATCAGCGAAATCGAGCCGGGCGAGGGCGCCTCATGGGCGATCGGCTGGGTCACCGACGGCGAGACGTTCACCGACAGCCACGTGAACCTGATCCCGACGCGCTCGGGCGGCACGCACGAGGCGGGCTTTCGCTCGGGTATCTTCGGCGCGCTCGCTTCGTTCATCGACACGCGCGCGCTCGCGCCGAAGGGCGTCAAGGTCATCGCCGACGACCTCTGGCAGCGCGCCTGCTTCACGCTCTCCGCGCGCATCGTGCGCACGCAGTTCCACGGCCAGACGAAGGAGAAGCTCACCACTCGCCACGCCGCGAAGCTGATGGAGATGTGTGTGCGCGACGCGTTCGA
>JBJMWH010000507.1:0-5061 GCA_045810245.1 Burkholderiales bacterium
ATTCAGCGCCTCCATGCGGTCCAGATCGATGAGCAGAAGGGCGAGGCTGCCGCGGCGGCGCTGAACTTCGCGCATGGCGCTTACCAGCCGCGCCTCGAAGAGCACACGGTTCGGCAGCCAAGTGAGCGGGTCCAGGGCAGGAGTGTGGGGGCCGGTAACCATCGGTTTCGAATTGTGTGAACCGATAGTGTGCACCGGTGCAGGCCCTTGATGCTACTGTCCGTTGCCGATGGCGCTTGGCGATGAAAAACAAGGGTTTAGCAAACGCCTACGCGAAAGCCTGAAGCGCGCCCAACCGGCGGCGGAAGGGCCGGCGGCGGTGGCGCGCGAGTTCAACCTGCGCTACGAAGGCACGCCGGTCACGGTGCAGGCGGTACGGAAGTGGGTGAGCGGGCGCGCGCTACCTTCGCAGGACAAGGTCAGAGCGCTCGCGCTCTGGCTCGAAGTTTCGCCGCAATGGCTGCGCTACGGTGACGGCGAAAGCGCGCCGGCTCGCGCCCTGCGCCAGGAGTCGGCCGCCTACCGCGCCGACGCGGGTTGGGTGTCGAAGAAGTACGAGGCGCTGAACGACAGCCACAAGAAGATGATCGCGGAGCTCGTCGTGGCGCTGCTCAGGCTCGAGGGCAAGCGCTGATCAGTTGACCGTAGCCCCGGTGTCGCGCACCACCTTGCCCCACTTCTCGTCCTCGGAGCGCATGTAGCGCAGGAGCTCCTCGCCCTGCCTGGCGTCGGCTTCGACGCCCGCCTCGCGGAATTTGGTCTGAAGGTCCGGGTCCTTGAGCGCCTTGGCGATTTCGGCGGACAGGCGCTGAGCGATCGGCGCCGGCAGGCCCGCCGGGCCGGAGATGCTGAGCCACAGCGTCGCCTCGTAGCCCGGGACGCCCGCTTCCGCCATCGTCGGCACGTCCGGCAGCTCGAACCACCGCCTGGGCGTGGTCACCGCGAGCGCCTTGAGGCGCCCCCCGCGTACGTTGCCGAGAACGTTCGGCACCCCCGCGAAGGAGACGCCGACTTCGCCGCCGAGCAGGTCCTGCATCGCCGGCCCGCTGCCCTTGTAAGGCACGTGATTCAGCTTCACCCCGGCCATGGCGTTGAAGAGTGCCGCAACGAGGTGCTGCGAGCTGCCGTTCCCGGAGCTCGCAAAGTCGATCACGCCCGGCTTGGCCTTCGCAGCCGCGACCAGCTCGCGCACGTTGTTGACCGGGGTCTTCTTCGGATTGACGACGAGGACGTAGGGACCCGACGCCATCATGCTGATGTGCGTGAAGTCCTTGAACGCGTCGTACTGGAGGTTCTTGTAAAGGTGCGAGCTGATGAGGTGCGTCGCGCCGGTGATGGCGAGCGTGTAACCGTCGGGCGGCTGCTTCGCCGTGAAATCCCAGCCGATCGTGCCACCCGCGCCGGGGCGGTTTTCGACGAAAAACTGCTTGCCCATCTGCTCGGACAGGCGCGGCGCCAGGATGCGCGCCGGGGTGTCGGCGAAGCCCCCGGGGGAGAGCGGCACGACGAGGCGCACGGGACGCGTGGGGTAGGTTTGCCCGCTTACCGTAAAGGAGAGGGCGAGGCTTAGAAACAGAAAAAGCGTTTTCATCCGCGGTACACCGCTTCGGGTTGGGTGAAAAAGGAATGCAGGATGTGATACACGCCGAGGTAGTTCTTCTGCTGGAAGCTCGCGTGCGAAATGCCTTCCATGACGCTGAACTGCTTGTCCGGGTGCGGCAGGAGGGCAAAGAATTTCAGCAGGTCCTCCATGGAGGCGATGCCGTCGAACTCCCCCCGCATGACGATGGTCGGAACGCGGATCTTCGCCGGGTCGACCAGCGGCAGCCTGGAGCACATGTCGACGTAGGTCCCGGTCGGCACCGAGTCGTCGAGGGCGACGATCGCGGTGGCGAAAGCCTCGACGGTGGCATCGTCCGCAGTGCCGGGATGGTCGCGGCTGAAGATGCTGCGCACGAAGGCGCGGTCGATCGGACGGCGGTTCTTGGCGCGGAATTCGGGCAGGCGCTTCCTGCGCTCCTCGAGCGTGGGACTGCCTTCGCCGGTCCACACCATGGCGTCGAGCGCGAGGCGCGCCACGCGCTCCGGATGGCGCTGCGCGAACAGCGCCGCTTTCAGCGCGCCGGAGGAAATGCCGTAGACCAGCAGCTTCTTCGCCCCGCTGTTCTGGAGGATGTATTTGCTGCCCGCCTCGAGATCGTCGGCGCCGTTCGGGATGTCGCAATTGATCGGCCGCGACTTGTCGGAGCGCCCGTAGCCCTCGTTGTCCATGCACCAGGTGTCGAAGCCGCGCTCCGCGAACCACTCCATCACCGAGGAGTGCGGCCGGCCGGGCACCTCGAGATCGAAAGTCGGCTGCGAGGCCATGGAAGAGCCGTGCACGAAGAAGACGGTGCCTTTCGGGGCGCCCGCGGCCGAGGGCTTGTGCCAGAGAAAGAGCTTGACGTCGCCCTTTCGGGTCCAGTGTTCGGTGCCTTTCATTACTGGTCGTCCTCAGCGTCGGATCGGTCGAGCGCCGTACTTTAAAGCTTTTTATGCAAGAATCCGGCCGCTCGAGGGGAGGAGGGCCGGCCGCTCGAGGGGAGGAGGGCCCTTTGGACACGTTTCCCAAGCTGCTCATGCACCACGCGCTGGAGCGCGGCGCGCGTCCGGCGATCCGGGAGAAGGATCGCGGCATCTGGCAGACCTGGACGTGGCGGCAGTTCGCCGACGAAGTGCGCGTCCTCGCGGCTGCTTTTGCGGCGGAGGGCTTCAAGCGCGGCGACCATTTCGCCCTGATCGGGGACAACCGGCCGCGCATCTACGCCGCGGTGTGCGCTGCGCAATGCCTGGGCGGCATTCCGGTGCCGCTGTACCAGGATGCGGCGGCCGCCGAGATGAGCTTTCCGATCCAGAATGCCGAGATCGCGTACGCGCTGGCCGAGGACCAGGAGCAGGTCGACAAGCTGCTCGAGATCCAGCCGGGGTGTCCGAGCCTGCGCCGGATCTACTACGACGACCCGCGCGGCCTGCGCCATTACGACCAGCCGCAGCTCATGAGCTACGAGAAGCTCCTCGAGCTCGGCCGGGCATCGCTCGCGCGGACTCCAGGCCTGGTGGATGAGGAAATCGCGAAGGGCCGTGGCAGCGACACCGCGGCGATGTTCTTCACCTCGGGCACGACCGGGGTGCCGAAGGGCGTGGTCCTGACCAACCACGCGTTGATCGATCGCTCGCGCGTGGTCGCGGAGATGGAGCGGCTCGGGGAAGACGACGTGGTGCTCGCGTTCATGCCGCCGGCCTGGATCGGGCAGAACATTTTTTCCTATGCGCAGCCGATGGTCGCAGGCTACTGCATCTGCTGTCCCGAGTCGCCCGAGACGGTCGTGAACGACATGCGCGAGATCGCACCGACCTATTACTTCGCTCCGCCGCGCGTGTTCGAAGCGCTGCTCACGCAGGTGTCGGTGCGCATGGAGGATGCCGGTGCGCTCAAGCGCTGGCTCTACAAGTACTTCATGGCGGTGGCCAAGCGGGTCGGGACCAAGCTGCTGGAAGGCCGGAAGGTGAGTTTCCTGGAAAGATTGAAATACGGGCTGGGTGACCTCGTGGTCTACGGCCCGCTGCGCAATGTCCTCGGCATGAGCAAGGTACGCATCGCCTACACCGGCGGCGAGGCCATCGGCCCGGATCTGTTCTCCTTCTACAGGTCGCTCGGCATCAACCTGAAGCAGCTCTACGGCTCGACCGAGACCAGCGTGTTCGTCTGCGTGCAGCCCGACGGCCAGGCGAAAGCCGACACCGTCGGGCCGGCGGTCGCCGGCGTCGAGCTCGGCTTCACGCCCGAGCGCGAGCTCCTGATCCGCTCGCCGGGCCTGTTCAAGGAGTACTACAAGAACCCGGAGGCGACGCGCGAGGCGAAGGACGCCGAGGGCTGGTTCCATACCGGCGACGCAGGCTATGTCGACCAGGAGGGCCACCTGCGCATCATCGACCGGGCGAAAGACGTGGGCAAGCTCGCCGACGGCACGCTGTTCGCGCCGAAATACCTCGAAAACAAGCTGAAGTTCTTTCCCTACATCAAGGAGGCGGTGGCCTTCGGCGCCGACCGCGACCGAGCCGGCGCGTTCGTCAATATCGACATGGACGCGGTGTCCAATTGGGCCGAGAAGCGCAACCTCGCCTACAGCGGCTACACCGATCTCGCACAGAGCGACGCGGTGTACGAGCTGGTGGCCGGCTGCATCGCGCAGGCGAACGCCGATCTCGCGCGCGAGCCCGAGCTTGCCAACTCCCAGATCCACCGCTTCCTGATCCTGCACAAGGAGCTCGACGCCGACGACGGCGAGCTCACGCGCACGCGCAAGGTGCGCCGGCGCTTCATCGGCGAGAAGTACGGCTCCCTGGTCGAGGCCTTGTACAGCGATCACGAAACCGTGCACGTCCAGGCGCAGATCCGGTACGAGGACGGGCGCACCGGCACGTTCTCCGCCGACCTCAAGATCCGCGGCGCCAGGACTTTCGCGCCGGCCGCCGCGAAGAACGCGGCCTGATGAACGATGCGCTGCTCGAGGTGCGCAACGTCTCGCTCGCCTTCGGTGGCGTAAGAGCGCTCTCGGAGGTCTCCTTCGACGTGCGCCGCCGCGAGGTGCGCGCCATCATCGGCCCCAACGGCGCCGGCAAGAGCTCGATGCTGAACGTGCTGAACGGGGTGTATCACCCGCAGCAAGGCACCATTCGCTTCGAGGATCTCCAGTTCAGGAACATGGACCCGCACCGCGCCGCCGCGCTCGGCATCGCCCGCACCTTCCAGAACATCGCGCTCTTCAAGGGCATGACGGTGCTCGACAACGTCATGACGGGCCGCAACCTCAAGATGCGCTGCAGCTTCGTCGAGCAGGCGCTGTGGCTCGGGCGCGCGCGGCGCGAAGAGATGCAGCACCGGCGCGCGGTCGAGGAGATCATCGACTTCCTCGAGATCCAGCACATCCGCAAGACTCCGGTTGGGCGCCTGCCCTACGGCCTGCAGAAGCGCGTCGAGCTTGCGCGCGCTCTTGCCGCCGAGCCGACGCTTCTTCTGCT
>JBJMWH010000508.1:0-5115 GCA_045810245.1 Burkholderiales bacterium
GCGAAACGGCGCCTACTAGATGTGGGGTTGTTAGCTCGCGAATTACCCCTATATGGTGGCCCTCGCGGGCCGCTATGTGGGCTCCTGCACGACGCTTTTCGCGCGCAACGGCGCTCGCCATAGGCTGCGGCCGAGGCCTACATCTTGTATGGCCGGCGCCGAGCGTGTACTGTACGGATTTACAGTATCAGCGGCGCGCGCTGCGTTCCCGCGATTGATAAACTCCAGCACCGATTCGGACAAGCCATGGAAATCGAGCTCACTCCCCTAGTCGCCGAACAGGAAATCAGCCGCGAGACGCTGGTCGAAAAATACGCCAAGGACGGCGAAGCCACGGTCGAGGCGGTACGCCGGCGCGTGGCGCGCGCGCTGGCCCAGGCCGAGGCCGAGGACAAGCGCGCCTACTGGGAGCGCCGCTTCCTCCAGGCGCAGGAAGAGGGCTTCATTCCGGCCGGGCGCATCAATTCCGCCGCGGGCGTGAACCTGCAGGCGACGCTCATCAACTGCTTCGTGCAGCCGGTGGGCGACTCGATCTCGGAAGTGGTCGACGGCCGCCCGGGCATCTACACCGCGCTCAAGGAGGCCGCCGAGACCATGCGCCGCGGCGGCGGGGTCGGCTACGACTTCTCGTCGATCCGGCCGCGCGGCGCCGAGGTGAAGGGCACCCGCTCGCGCGCGAGCGGCCCGCTCTCCTACATGCGCGTCTTCGACCGCTCGTGCGAGACGGTCGAGTCGGCGGGCTCGCGCCGCGGCGCGCAGATGGGCGTGCTGCGCTGCGACCACCCGGACATCGAGGACTTCATCCACGCCAAGGACCAGGGCGATCTCTCGAACTTCAACGTCTCGGTGGGCGTGACCGACGAGTTCATGGCCGCGGTCGAGCACGACCGCGAGATCGAGCTGGTCCACAAGGCAAGGCCCGCGGGCGGCGAACCCGCGGCGCAGAGAGGCGACGGGCTCTGGCCTTACAAGAAGGTGAGGGCGCGCGCCCTGTGGGAGCAGATCATGCGCTCCACCTACGACCACGCCGAGCCGGGGATCCTGTTCCTCGACCGCATCAACCGCGACAACAATCTCGCCTACTGCGAGACCATCGAGGCCACCAATCCCTGCGCCGAGCAGCCGCTCCCGCCCTATGGCTGCTGCTGCCTCGGCAGCATCGATCTCACACGCTTCATCCGCGATCCGTTCCAGGACAAGGCGAGCTTCGACTTCGAGCGCTTCGGCAAGAACATCGAGGTCGCGATTCGCATGCTCGACAACGTCCTCGACGTCACCGCCTGGCCGCTCGAGCAGCAGCGCAGCGAGGCCATGGCCAAGCGCCGCGTCGGGCTGGGGTTCACCGGCCTGGGCGACGCGCTCATCATGCTCGGACTGAAGTACGACAGCGCCGAGGCGCGCCAGGCGGCCGCGCGCATCTCGGAGAGCATGCGCGACCACGCGTACCGCGCTTCCGTGGAGCTCGCCAGGGAGCGCGGCGCCTTTCCGCTCTTCAACGCCGACCTTTATCTGGCGGGCGAGAACTTCGCTTCGCGTCTTCCCACCCAACTCAAACAGCAAATCGCAAAATCCGGAATCCGCAATTCCCATCTGCTTTCCATCGCGCCGACCGGCACGATCAGCCTCGCCTTTGCCGACAACGCCTCCAACGGCATCGAGCCGCCGTTTTCCTGGGTATACACGCGCAAGAAGCGCATGGCCGACGGCACGATGAAGGAATACACCGTCGAGGACCACGCCTGGCGCCGTTACCGAGCCGCCGTGGGCAATGCAGATGGCGAAATGAGTTCGCTGCCGCCCTATTTCGTCACCGCGCTCGAGATCTCGGCGCGCGCGCACGAGCAGATGGTGGCCGCGGTGGCGCCGTTCATCGACACCAGCATCTCGAAGACGGTGAACGTGCCGGAGGACTATCCGTACGGCGAGTTCCAGGACCTCTATTTCCACGCCTGGAAATCCGGGCTCAAGGGCCTGGCGACCTACCGTCCCAACAAGGTGCTCGGCTCGGTGCTCTCGGTGGAGAAGCCGCAGGACTTCGTGCAGGACGACGTCAACCGCCGCCTGACCGTGAAATCGGTGCCGGCGCCGGTGCTCTCGTCGCTGCGCTGGCCGGGACGGCCCGATCTCGCCCAGGGCAACCCGTCGTGGACCTACATGATCGAGCATCCGCAGTACCGCTTCGCGGTGTTCGTGGGCCACGTCGAGAATGGCGGTCGTCCACACGCTTTCGAAGTTTGGGTGAACGGCAGCGAGCAGCCGCGCGGCCTGGGCGCGGTGGCGAAGACCCTGTCGATGGACATGCGCGCCGACGATCACGCGTGGCTGATGATGAAGCTCGGCGCGCTCGCGAAGAGCGGCGGCGACGACGCATTCGACATGCCCTTCCCGCCCACGGCGGAGCGCAAGCGCATGCCCTCGGTGGTATCGGCCTTCGCTCAAATCGTGAAGTGGCGCGTCGAGCAGCTGCATAAGGGCTTGGCGGGAGATTTTTCACTGACCAGTGGCGACGGCGCCTCCCCGGTGGTGGACGCGATGTTCGCGCTCAAGGAGCCCAAGACCGGCACCGACGGCACCATGTCCTGGACCGTCGACATCCTGAACGCGCGCACCGGCGACGACTTCGTGCTCGGGCTGAAGGAGATCACTCTTCCCAGCAGTGGCGTGTTCCCCGCGGGGATCACCCGCCCGTACTCCGTGTGGCTCTCGGGCGAATACCCGCGCGCGCTCGACGGTCTGTGCAAGATGCTCTCGCTCGACATGCGAGTGCTCGATCCGGCGTGGATCGGCATGAAGCTCCGCAAGCTGCTCGACTTCCCCGAGCCGCTCGGCGACTTCATGGCCTTCGTGCCCGGCGTGAAGAAGCAGCAGACCTTCCCGTCGACCATCTCGTACATGGCGCGGCTCATCCTGCACCGCTACGTCATGCTCGGCATCCTCGACGAGCTCGGCATGCCCCGGCGCGAGATGGGCATCCTCGCCGCGCCCTCGGAGAAGCACGTTCCGGTCATGGCGGGCGCGAAGTGCCCCGAGTGCGGCAACACCACGCTCATCCGCAAGGACGGCTGCGACTACTGCACCTCCTGCGGCTATGTAGGAGTCTGCGGCTAGGAAGTCGCGTTGGGGACCGAGGGGGTCCCGTTCCGGCGCTCGCCGGCGCGCCGCTCGGCCACAAACCGCTCGCGCTGCCACAGGCGGTCGAGCGCATAGCGCCCGGCGCCGGCCGCCCACAGGGCGAAGAAGCCGCCGATGATCGCGAGGTTCTTGAAGAACTGCGTCTGCTGCATCTGACGCGCCGGCCCTTCGAACTCCCAGAAGCGGTGCGCGATGAAGCTCGCGATGAGCGTGAAGACGATCATCAGCAGCGTGGCGATGCGCAGCTGCAAGCCCAGGAGGACGGCGATGCCGCCGAAGAATTCCACGCCTGCCCCGATGGGCGCCAGCACGTCGGCCAACGGCACGCCCTGCTTGTGCAGGGTCGCGGTGAACGCCGCGAGGTCCATGAGCTTGCGCAGTCCTCCGGGGATAAACAGCGCGCACAGGGCGATGCGCGAGACAAGCAGCGCGAGATCGGAAGAGGTCTTTTGCATTTGCGGCTCCAGGAGTCTGCGGGCAGGCTGCAAGAAATGTACTTGACCGCTATGAAGCGGCCATCGACGGCCGGCAGTCCGGCCAGCACTGAATCGGGCCGAAACCCTTGCGCGCGAGCGCCCGGATCGGGCCGTCGCCCGAGGCGACGAACGCGACCGCCCCGGGCACCGCGCCGATATACGCAGCCGCCGCGCCGTAGCGTGCGTCGAGGCGCGTAGCGTCGAATGGCCTGCCGCCGCCGCCGAAGCCGTCGGGTCCTTCCATGATGGTTCCGGCCCACTCCGGAGCGCGGAGCCTCGCGCCGAATCCGACCAGCTCGAAGTCGGGCGAGAGGAGCAGCGCGCCGTCGAGGGAAGCGAGGCGCGCGAGCGCGTCGAGGCGCGAGCGCATGAGCGCCTGCGCCTTGGTGACGCAGGACGGGCTCAGCCACTGCCTTTCCTTCACGGCTTTTTCGTGACGGATGCGGGCGCTGAGAAGCCGGCGCAATTCGAGGCTGCCGGTGGCGGCCCAGGGCAGCTCCGCGTGCTGCTGCGCGTCCTGCAGCGCGGATTGAGGAACCAGCACGACGAGCGCCGCGCCCGCAGCGTCGTCGAGCCGCTCGAGCAAATACTTCAGGCACTCGAGCAGGCCGTTGCCGTACGCATTGTCGCCATCGTCCACGTAATGGTTTGCCTTCAGCGTCATGCGCAGGCCGAAAAGCTCATGGAGGATCAGGCCCATCGCGTGCGGGTAGAAAGGCGTCGGCACGGCGCGCGCGAACTCGCCGCGCGTGATCCGGCCGACCACCGCATCGCCGCGCGCGACCAGGATGGAGCCGACGCCCTCGATCGAAAGAATCGGGCAATCGGGCGCGGCGTGGACCCCCTCCTCGATGGCGCCCGGGAGCTCCTCGAGGGTGCGCGCGCCGCGCTGGTAGTAGAGGATTCCCCAGACCACCGGCGCGCCGCCGGACCATTCGACCAGCAGGCTGGATGAGCCGCTTTCGGTGGCCCTTCCGAGCTCGGTGATCAGCGCCGGCTCGAGCGGCCTTGCGCGCTCGAGCCTGAGCATCAGCTCGCTGTGCCGGCCGTGCTTCATCTCGTGGTCCTGGAAGTCCGAAGGCGACAGCCAGGCGACGCTCGCGTGAACCGGCGTGCCATTGCCCGCGAGCATGCTCGCCCTGAAAACGGTGTCGAGCAGGATGCCCAGGCGCTCCGAATCCGGAAGCGGGCGCGCACGGCGCCCTCGCTGGGGATGCTGCTGGTCCGCGATCCAGGCATGGCGAACCTGCGCCACGAGGTCCTGGTTGATGACGACGATCATGCCCGCTGCCTCCGCCGTGCGTCGCATTCTCGATGCGCCGGTCGGGCGCCGTCGATTTGTCCTGATGATCCCAACCGCCCAGCCCAACCGGCGCATTTTCGGCGCCAGGGCACCGCGCTAGAGTGGCTGCGCGGTAGTTTTCTCTCCTTGGGCAGTCGGCACCTAGGGGCGCCCGCGGCCTCGCCTCGGGCGCCCCACCTTATAGAGCTCAGGACCCTTCGCGGG
>JBJMWH010000509.1:0-8303 GCA_045810245.1 Burkholderiales bacterium
TGCAGCCGTTCAAGATGCCGGCGCGGTAGCTTTTTGCTTCAGGACATACTTGTAACGGGGCTGGTGAACGGCGGCGTGTATGCCCTGCTCGCGGTCGGCTTCTCGCTCGTGTTCGGCGTCGCGCGCATCGTCAACATCGCGCACACCGCGTTCTACATGCTCGCGGCGTACTGCTTCTACACGCTGCTCGCGAGGTTCGGCCTGGGCTTCGCGCTGGCCGCGCCGCTGTCCGTGCTCGCCGTCACGCTGCTCGCGCTGATCTGCTACCGGTTGGTGATCGAGCCGGTGCGCAGCCACGAGGCGGCGGTGCTGATTGCGACCATCGCGCTCGCCCTGGTGTTCCAGGAGCTGATGCTGTTCTCGTTCGGCGGCCACTATCTCGGCGTGCCTTCGACGCTCGAGGGCGCGGTGCGCGTTCTCGGCGTCGGCATTCCCTACCAGCGCCTGCTCATCCTGGCGGTCGCGGCCGCAACCCTCGCCGCGTGCTGGTTCCTGCTCTACCGCACGCGCCTGGGACTCGCGATCCGGGCCACGGCGAACGACCTCGAGGTCGCGAACCTCATGGGGATGAACGTGCACCGCATCGCGATGGCCACCATCGCCGTCTCGGTTGCTCTCGCGGGGATCGCCGGGGTGGTCGTCGCCCCGGTGTTCGTGGTCGACCCGTTCATGTGGCTCGCGCCGCTCGTCACCATGCTCGCCATCGTGGTCCTGGGCGGTCTGGGAAGTCTGAAGGGCAGCGTGATCGGTGCGCTGGTGATCGGCTACGTCGAGGCGATCACCGTGTTCGTGCTGCCCGCGGGCGCCTATCTCAAGGGCGCAGTCGCGCTCGCCATCATGGTGGCGGTCCTGCTCGCGCGTCCCGAGGGGCTGTTCGGGATAGCGTTCGAGGAAGAGCGTTGATCTACTACCTCCGGCGCGCCCGGGCGGAGCTCGCGAAGGAGGTCCTTGTCCTGCCGTCGCGCACGCTGGTGCTCGCGTGGGTGCTCGCCCTGCTCGCGTTGCCCGCGCTGTACGACGACCCCTATGTCATGCGCATCCTGGCCATGACGTGCATCTTCGCGATGTTCGCGGCGAGCTGGGATTTGCTCGCCGGCTATACCGGCCAGGTCAACTTCGGCCACGCGCTGTTCTTCGGCGCCGGCGCCTACACTTCGGCGCTGACCTCGCTCAAGCTCGGCGTCAGCCCGTGGGCGACGATCTGGGCGGGCGCGGGCGTGGCGGCGCTCTTCGGCGTCCTCAGCGGCTATCTATGCCTGCGGCTGCGCGGCTCGTACCTCTCGCTCGCGACACTGGCGTTTCCGCTGATCGTGCTCGGGATCCTGTTCGCGTTGCCTGATTTTTCGGGCGGCGAGCTCGGCGTTTCCGGCCTGCGTCGCCTGATGCCGAGCGCCACCGGCAACTACTACGTGGCCGTTCTATCGATGCTGGTCACGGTGTTCGCGCTGTGGGCGTTTGCCGACTCCAGATTCGGCATCGTGCTGCATGCCATCCGCGACGACGAGGTGGCGGCGCGCGCCTCCGGAATCAATACGCCGCGCTACAGGCTCGGGGTGTTCGCCGTTTCCGCCGCGGCGGCAGGGTTGGCCGGTGCGCTGTTCGCGCATTATCTGCGCGTTGCCGGTCCCTCGACGCTCGAGGTGGCTCTCTCGTTCCAGGTGGTGATCTGGGGCGTGTTCGGCGGCGTGGCCACGATCTACGGTCCGGTCGCCGCGGTCTTCATCCTCTACCCGCTCACCGAGTGGCTCGGCAGCTTCGCGGCGTTCGGCGAGCTGCGGCTGCTGATCTTCGCGCTCATCGTGCTGCTGGTCCTGCTTTTCATGCCGAGCGGCCTCGCTCCCTGGGTGCGCGACAGGATCGAGACGCAGTGCCCGCGCTGCAAGCAGAGGAACGCAGCCTGGAAGCGCGCCTGCAGGCTCTGCGGCGCCACGCTAGAGGCCGAGGTAGCCCGCGCGCAGCGTCTCATCGGCCATCAGTGAGCGCGCGCTGCCCTGGGCGATGATGCGCCCTTGAGACAGCACGTAGTTGCGATCGGCGAGCTTGAAAACCTGAGCGACTTCCTGCTCGACGAGGAGCACCGGCACGCCAGCCGCGTGGATGCTGCGCACGGCGGCGAACAGCTCCTCGCGAATGCGCGGCGCGAGTCCGAGCGAGGGCTCGTCGATCGCGAGCAGCCTCGCCTCGAACATCAGTGCCCGGGCAGTGGCGAGCATCTGCTGCTCACCTCCCGAGAGCGTCCCCGCGATCTGATTCTTCCGCTCGGCGAGGCGCGGGAAGAGAGCGTAGGTGCGCTCCAGGCGCCGCTGGGTTTCATTCTTGTTCGAAGAAAGAAATGCACCGGCGAGGAGGTTTTCAAGCACGGTCAGCTCGCGGAAAGGGCGCCGCCGCTCCGGGCATAGCGCGAGCCCGCGCACGCGCACTTCGTGCGCGCCAAGCGAATCGACCCGCTCGCCGGCGAAGCGCACCTCGCCTTCGAGCACGATGTCGCCGGCGGTGCCGCGCTTCGAGCGCGCCTCGAAGCGCACCAGGCCGCAGATCGCCCGCAGGAGGGTCGACTTGCCGGCCCCGTTGGGTCCGACCAGTCCCACCAGCTCGCCCTCGCCCACGTCGAGCGACACGCCGTTCAGGATCTGCGCCTTGTCGTAACGCACGCTCAGGTTCCTGACCTCAAGCAGGGGCATGGTCGGTGCCCCCGAGCGCTTCGTGCGAGCTTCCTAGGTAGGCCTCGATTACTTTGGGATTCTTTACGACTTCCGCCGGCGGCCCGTCGGCGATCACCTCGCCGTAGTCGAGCACGATTACGCGGTCGACGATCGACATCAGCTCCTTCAGCTTGTGCTCGATCATCAGCACCGCCGGTCCCTCCGAATGCAGGCGGCCGAAGCGCCCGCCCTTGTGCAGGCGGCGGATCGACCGGGCGAGAAGCTCCGACTCCGCCGGGTTCAGGCCGCCGAGCGGCTCATCGAGGAGCAGCAGCTCGGGCTCGGTTGCGATCGCGCGCGCGACCTCCAGGCGCTTGAGGTCGCCCTGCGAGAGCGCCGCCGCCGGCTCGAGGGCCATGTCGGAGATGCCGACGAACTCGAGCGCGTCCATCGCTCTTGCCTCGATGCGCTTCACCCACTCGCCGCGGCGCCGCGCGCGCGGCGCCACCAGCGGCACCATCACGTTCGCGATGATCGGCAGGTGGCGAAACGCGCGGCTGTTCTGGAAAGTGCCGCAGACGCCGCGCTCGACGACTTCCCACGGAGCAAGCCTGCTCAGATCCTCGCCGTTGAAGAGCATCCGGCCGGCATCGGGCCTCAGGATCTTGGTGACCAGGCGCAACAAGGTCGTCTTGCCCGCCCCGTTGGGCCCGATGAGGCCGACGATCTCATCGCGCTCGAGCCGGAAGCTGACCTTGTTCACTGCCGTCAGGCCGCCGAAGCGCTTGGTGAGACTTTCGACCTCAAGGAGCGCCGGGGGCATGGCCTAGGATACCGCGTGGACGACAAGTCACTCGACCGCGCGGAGTCGGAGCTGGCCGGCTGGAGCGATCCGGTCACGCGCCTGCGCGAGGCGCTGCAGAAAAACGAGTTCGAGCTGTACTGCCAGCCGATTGTCGCCTTGAGCACCCGCGATCAGCTGCCCATGGCGGAAGTCTTGGTCCGGCTGCGCGAAGAGGAGCGCGCGCTGCTGCCGCCCGGGGAGTTCCTGCCTGCCTTCGAGCACTTCGGCATGATGGCGCAACTCGACCGATGGGTCGTATTTCACGCGGTGCAGCGCCTCGGCCGCGCCTCGCGCATCAAGCGCTTCACCTTCAATGTCTCCGAACAGACGCTGCAGGACGCGGAATTCCTGCCGTACGTGGAAGCCGTGGCGCGCAAGTATGGCGTTGCACCGGCATCGCTCGCCTTCGAGATCGACGAGAGCGACGTGCTCACACGCCTGGACCCGGCGGTGCGCTTCGCAGCCGCCGCCAAGGCGCTCGGCTGCAGCGTGCTGATCGACGGCTTCGGCCGCCGAGCGGCGTCGTTCACGCCGCTCAAGGTGCTGCGCGCGGACTTCGTCAAGGTCGACGGCAGCGTGGTGCGCAAGCTGCTCACGAGCGAAGTGGCGCGCACGAAGATGAATGCGATCCTGCGCTTCGCGCAGGCTTTGCGCCTCAACATCGTGGCTGAGTGCGTGGAGGAGAGCGCCATTCTCGAGCACCTCAAGA
This sequence comes from Burkholderiales bacterium, assembly GCA_045810245.1. GTDB lineage: Bacteria > Pseudomonadota > Gammaproteobacteria > Burkholderiales > SG8-39 > SCGC-AG-212-J23. The sequence continues at coordinate 4,196 of JBJMWH010000509.1, forward strand.
CGCTCAAGGTGAGCCACGCGCAGGGATTCGGCGTGCACCCGCCGCGTCCGATCGACGAGCTCGCCTAGGAGAGCGACTCGTCGCGCAGCTCGCGGCGCGACACCTTGCCGACGTCGGTCTTCGGCAGCTCGCCGCGGAACTCGACGATGTGCGGCACTTTGTATTCGGCGAGGCTCTTCCTGCAGTAGGCCTTGATCTCGTCTTCGCTCACCTTGCCGCGTGCGTCGCCCTGCAGCACCACCAACGCCTTGATGCGCTGGCCGACCGCCGGGTCGGGCACGCCGATCACCCCGGCGGCCTTGACCTGCGGGTGCGCATAAAGGACATCCTCGATGTCCTTCGCGAAAATCGACAGGCCCTTGAACTTGATCAGGTCCTTGGCGCGGTCGTGGAAATGGAAATAGCCCTCGGCGTCCATGCGCACGATGTCGCCGGTGCGCAGCCAGCGCACGCCATCCTTCTCCACGAAAGCGCGCGCGTTCTCCCTGGGCTGGCCCCAGTAACCCTGCATCACATTGGGACCCGCGAGCAGCAGCTCGCCGGTCTCGCCGGCCGGCACGAATTCGAGGCGCTCGGGATCCATCACCGCCGCGAGCATGTTGGGAATCGGGCAGCCGAACGACCCGGGCTTTGCCCGGCCCATCGGATTGAGGTGGCTCGCGCCCGCGGTTTCCGACATGCCGAAGCCTTCCGTGATGCTGGACCCGGTCCGCCGGGCCCACTGCTGCATGGTCGAGACGTGCAGTGTGTCCGCGCCCGAGAGCACGAGCTTCAGCCGCCGCCAGTTCGCCTTGCCGGTGTCCTTGTGGTCCTTCAGGTATTCGTAGAGCGTGGGCACGCCGTAGAACACGGTGGCCTGATAGCGCTCCATGGCTTCCAGGATCTGCTCGGTATCGGGGCTGGTGAAAAGAACCAGCAGGTTTCCCTGGCACAGGTGGTTCAGCATGAGGACCACCTGCCCGTAGATATGGAAGAAGGGCAGGAACGCGAGCACCACCTCGCGGCCCGGCTGTAGCGCGGCGAACCCGACGGAGCCGCTGGTCTGCGCCGCGATGAGGTTGTAGTGGGTAAGCATCACCCCCTTGGGGTTGCCGGTGGTGCCTCCCGTGTACGGCAGCGCGGCGAGGTCGGTCCGCGGGTCGATCTCGACCGCGGGCGGCCGCGCCGGGTATCTCTTCAGGAGATCCTGCAGTCCATGGGCACCCTGCGGGATCTCGGTTTTCTTCGAGAACAGGCGTCTGAGCGCTGGAAGGTATTCGCCCACGCCGGTCACGACCGTGAGCGCCGGCGCGGCGCCCGATTTCACCACATTCTCGTAGAGGATGTCCTGGCAAACGACGGCCCGCGCCCCACTGTCGGCGAGCTGGTGGCGCACCTCATGGCTGGTGTACACCGGGCTGATCGGGGTGACGATCGCGCCGCACTTCAGCACCGCGAAGTAAGCAATGATGTATTGCGGACTGTTGAGCAGGTACAGCGCGACCCGGTCGCCCTTTTTCACGCCAAGCTCGGCGAGCGCGCACGCCAGCCGGGCGGAGGAATCCAGCAGTTCCCCGTAGCTGATCGAGCGCCCGTAGAACACCACCGCGGGCTTGCCGGGGGCGCGGGCGGCCGCCTCGTCGAACACCTGATGCACCGACTTGAGGGGCACCTCCACCGTTTCCGGGACCCCCTGGTAATGCGCGAGCCAGGGCTTCGCGAGGTAAGCCTCGATTGCGGACATCGTCTCCTCCGGGGAAGATTCTAGCCACGGTGGACGAGATCGTTGCCCGCAGCCTGGCGAAGTGGCCGAACGTGCCTGCCGTCTACGGCTGGCTTTCGCTCGACCGGCGCGGAAACTGGCGGATCAGGGGCGAAACGATCGGCAACCGCTCGATACGAGACTTCATCGGGCGCAACTACCAGGCCGACGCGAAGGGGCGCTGGTATTTTCAGAACGGGCCGCAGCGGGTGTACGTGTCGCTCGCGTACACCCCCCTGGTCGTTCGCTATGAGGGTGACGGGTGGGTCGACCACTGCGGCAGGCCGTTCCTAGCCGCCGAAGCGCTCGAGGACGATGAGGGCTCGGTGCTGTTGCGGGGCTCGGGCACCGTTGGGCTGCTTGACGACCGCGATCTCGCTCGCTTCGCCGAGCAAACCCCTACCCTGACGCCGGTCGGAAGGGCCGAAATCGAGGCTCGGTTCGGCTTCGTGGCTGACCCGCGGCCCGACTGACCCGCCAGGGTCCGCTGCGCCGCACACAGCTATGGAAGTCAAGCGTTTTCGCTCGGCTGTTTTCTTGCGCTGGCAGATTTTCCTCTTTATAATCCGGCCTCTTTTTTGGGTGCCGGGGCGGCCTCGAAGCGATTTGCGTGGCCGCCCGTTCGTTTCTGGAAACGCTAAAAACATGCCGACCGTCAATCAGTTAGTGCGCGATGGGCGCGCCGCCAAGCGGCCCAAGTCGAAGGTGCCGGCCCTCGCCGGCTCGCCGCAGAAGCGGGGCGTCTGCACGCGGGTCTACACGACCACGCCCAAGAAGCCGAACTCGGCGCTGCGCAAGGTGGCGAAAGTGCGTCTCACAAACGGCTTCGAGGTCATCGGCTACATCGGCGGCGAAGGCCACAACCTGCAGGAGCACTCGGTGGTGCTGATCCGCGGCGGCAGGGTGAAAGACCTGCCGGGCGTGCGCTACCACATCGTGCGCGGCTCGCTCGACACCCAGGGCGTGAAGGACCGCAAGCAGAGTCGCTCCAAGTACGGCGCCAAGGCGCCAAAGTCGGCTTAAAGGATAGAAGGCCATGCCGCGTCGCAGAGAAGTACCCAAGCGCGAGATCCTGCCGGATCCGAAGTTCAGCAACGTCGACATCGCGAAGTTCGTAAACGTGCTGATGACGCGCGGCAAGAAGTCGGTCGCCGAGCGAATCATCTACGGCGCCCTCGACACGATCAAGTCGAAGTCGGGCAAAGACCCGCTCGAGGTATTCACGCAAGCGGTGCAGAACGTGAAACCGATCGTGGAAGTGAAGAGCCGCCGCGTTGGCGGCGCCAACTATCAGGTGCCGGTCGAGGTGCGGCCGGTGCGGCGCGTGGCGCTCGCGATGCGCTGGATCCGCGAGGCGGCGCAGAAGCGCGGCGAGAAGTCGATGATGGTTCGCCTCGCCGGCGAGCTACAGGAAGCGGCCGAAGGCCGTGGCGGTGCGATGAAGAAGCGCGAGGAAGTCCATCGTATGGCTGAAGCCAACAAAGCTTTCTCGCATTACAGGTTCTAAGGAATGGCCGTGGCCAGAAAAACTCCCATCGAGCGTTATCGGAACATCGGCATCTCGGCGCATATCAACGCCGGGAAGACGACGACCACCGAGCGCATCCTTTTCTACACCGGCGTGAACCACAAGATCGGCGAGGTTCACGACGGCGCCGCGACCATGGACTGGATGGAGCAGGAGCAGGAGCGCGGCATCACCATCACCTCCGCGGCCACCACCTGCTTCTGGAAGGGGATGGACCTTTCCTACCCCGAGCACCATATCAACATCATCGACACGCCGGGGCACGTCGACTTCACCATCGAGGTCGAGCGCAGCTTGCGCGTGCTCGACGGCGCCTGCATGGTCTACGACGCGGTCGCGGGCGTGCAGCCGCAATCGGAGACCGTCTGGCGGCAGGCCAACAAGTACCGCGTGCCGCGGCTGGCGTTCATCAACAAGATGGACCGCGTCGGCGCGACCTTCTTCAAGTCCTACGAGCACATCCGCTCGCGACTCAAGGGCAATCCGGTGCCGATCCAGCTGCCGATCGGCCTCGAAGACAAGTTCGCCGGCGTGATCGACCTGGTCACCATGCAGGCGATCTACTGGGACGAAGCCTCGCAGGGCATGAAGTTCGAGAAGAAGCCGGTGCCCGCGGAGCTGCAGGCGGAAGCCAAGGAATGGCGCGACAAGCTGGTCGAGGCGGCCGCCGAGGCCAATGAAGAGCTGATGAACAAGTACCTCGAGACGAACGAGCTTTCGGTCGAGGAGGTCAAGCGCGGCCTGCGATTGCGCACCATCGCGAACGAGATCGTGCCGATGCTGTGCGGCACGGCGTTCAAGAACAAGGGCGTGCAGGCCATGCTCGACGCGGTGATCGA
>JBJMWH010000510.1:0-4546 GCA_045810245.1 Burkholderiales bacterium
GACTACGTCACCAAGCCCTTCGGCGTCGGCGAGCTCCTGGCCCGCGTGCGGGTGGCGCTGCGGCACGTCCGCCGACCCGGTATCGGCAAAGATCTGGTTCTCGGAGAAGCAAGAATCAATTTCGAAAAGCACGTCGCCATGCGGGGCGGACAGGACGTGCATCTCACGCCGATCGAGTTCAGGCTGCTCGGCTGCCTCGCCCGGCACCTCGGGCTGGTGGTCACGCACCGGCAGCTCCTGCGCGAGGTCTGGGGTCCCTCCCACGCCGAGCACACTCACTACCTGCGCATCTACATGAAGCAGCTCCGCGAAAAGCTCGAGGCCGACCCGGTGCGGCCGCAGCATCTCGTGACCGAGACCGGCATCGGCTATCGCCTGGTCGCCGACGAGGAAAAGTACCAAGACTCTGACAAGCTTTGATCCGAACTTTCCGCGGCACCCGCTAAAGTGCACGCATGGCGAGAACGATCCGCAGGGTGTGGCAGCGGGGCACGATGGAGCTCGTGCTGTTCGCCGGGCTGTTCGCGCTTCCCCTCGGCATCCATACGCTCGCCAGGATGCTCGCCTAACGCGCGCCATCGGGTACTCTTCGGTCGCGACGAGGAGGTCTTGCCATGAGTCGTCTTCACTCCGTCCGCTCCAGGAGCGCTTCGCGGCCGAGGTTACCGGAGTAGAGGTGCGAACCGTGCAGAACCCTTCGGAGCTGGGGTTAATCCGCGAGGCCATGGACCGCTTCGCCGTCCTCGTCTTCCGCGGCCAGCCGCTGAGCGATGCCGAGCAGCTGGCGTTCGCCGAGCGTTTCGACGGCAAGCTGCACACCAGAACCGGCGCTGCCGTCCTGCGCCAGAACCGGTTCGGCAACGAAGCGCTGAGCGACATCTCCAACGTGGACGAGAACGGCGAGCTCATGCAAGCGGGCGACCGGCGCAGGATGTACGGCCTCGGCAACCGCCTCTGGCACACCGACGCGTCGTTCGAGGATCCGCCGGGGCGCTATTCCATGTCGACGGCCTGAAGGTCCACCACTCCATAGCCTACTCGCGGGCAACGCTCGGGTTCGAATTCTCGGAGGAGGAGCGCGCGAAGCTGCAAGGCGCGGTGCACCCGCTCGTGCGCACCAACCCCAGGACCGCTCGCCGATCGCTCTATCTCGCCTCGCATGCTTCGCACGTCGTCGGCTGGCCGGTGCCGGAGGGACGGCTCCTCCTCCGCGACCTCATCGAGCACGCGACGCAATCGCGCTTCGTCTACCGGCATTCCTGGCGTGCGGCCGATCTTGTGATCTGGGACAACCTCGCGACGATGCATCGCGCGCGCCCCTTCGACGATGCCGCACACCGCCGCGAACTGCGACGCGTGACGACCCTGGACCTGCGCAGCTAGCCACCTGGAACTATTGCCTTTTCATTGCATCCCGATAACCTCGGACTTGAGGAGGGATCACATGAAGAGGGTCTGCGTCTGTACCGCGATCGCGCTAGCCGGTTGCTCTACCGCAACCAAGGACGTCGTACCGACCCAACTTTCACCAACGCAGTATTCCAGCTTCGGCTGCGAGCGCCTCACGGCCGAGCTGCGGCGCATGTACACGCGTGTCGACGAACTGGCTCACCTTGGCGGCACAGCAGCCGAATACGCGCGGCTTAGCGACGAGCACCACGCGCTGCGCGAAGCGGCCATCATGAAAAAGTGCGCGAGGACGCTTGCGCCACCGGTCCAGCGGGCGGCTCCGAACCCGCCAGACGATCAGAGCGGGACCGGCCCCACAATCGCACCGCCGCAAGTCCCCCGTTCAGCTCCAGAAGTAGGCCTGCGCGCCGCGCGCCGACCAGGCGAGGTTCATTTCGACGAAGCGGCGATTGCAGCCCAAAACCCAGTTGCAGATCTGCTGCCGGACGAACAGTTGCTGTTCGCGGTCCAGGTAGTCCATAGCGCCCTCCCCCATTGCGGAGAGAACACCTTTCAGGCTTCGACCGCAATAGCACTATTTGACTAAGCGAAGTGGCAGGCCACCACGTGCCCGTTGCCTGAGTCCCGCAACGGCGGCTCGGACGCAGCATCGGTGCAAACGGCGGGCCGGCCCTTTTCCTGGTAGAGCGGGCAGCGCGGCGCGAAACGGCAACCCTGCGCCGGGCGCTCGAAGTCGAACACACCGCCGACGTCTCTTGCCGTCGTTTCCGCGGTTTGTTTCTCCGCAAGCGAAGACCACAGGATGCGCGTGTACGGGTGGCGCGGCTGATGAGCAATGGCGTCGGCAAGCCCCATCTCGACGATGCGCCCGAGATACATCACCGCCACCTTGTGGCTGACCAGCTCCACGACCGGGAGGTCGTGCGAGATGAAGAGATACGCGAGCCCCAGGTGCTTCTGCAGCTCGCGCAGCAGGTTCACCACCTGCGCCTGGATCGAGACGTCGAGCGCGCTGGTGGGCTCGTCGGCGACGATCAGGCGCGGGCGCACCGCGAGCACGCGCGCGATGCCGACGCGGCGCTTTTCGCCTCCGGACAGCTCTGCTGGAAAGTTGGCGAGCTTGCTTTCCTTGAGGTTCACCTGCTCGAGCAGCTCGCGCGTGCGCCGCGCGACCTCGGCGTCGCTCGGGCGCTCGAAGACCGTCAGCGCCTCTCGCAGGATGGCGCGCACGGACATTTTGGGGTTCAGGCCGGCGTCCAGGTCCTGGAAGACCATCTGCATCTCGCGCCGCAGCGGGCGCAGCTCGGCGCGGCTGAGATGCGTGATGTCGCGGCCGCCGAAGAGAATCCGCCCGCCGCTCGGGTCGGTCAGGCGCAGCACCGTGCGCGCGACGGTGGTCTTGCCGCAGCCGGATTCGCCGACCAGCCCGACGGTCTCGTTTTCCTTGAGGTAGAAGCTCACCCCGTCGACCGCGGGAATCACCCGCCCTTGGCCGGTCAGCGCCGCGGCGAGGCCGCGGCGGCTGCGAAAGTGCTTGGAGAGGTCGGTGACCTCGAGAATCGCATCGCTCATGCGGCGTGCAGCCAGCAGCGCAGGTTATGGCCGGGCGCGACCTCGGCGAGCGGAGGCTCCAGGTTGGCGCAGCGGCTGCGTACCGCATCGGTGACGCGATTGCAGCGCCCATAGAAGCGGCAGCCGCGCGGCCGGTCGATGGTATCGGGCACCTCGCCCTCGATCGCCTGCAATGCGCTCTTGCTGCGGATCGTCTCGGCGCTGGGGACCGAAGCGAGCAATGCGGCGGTATAGGGATGCTGCTCGCTTGCGCGCGGCCGAAGCACCTCGGCCGCGGGGCCGGTTTCCACGACCGTTCCCGCGTACATCACCGCGATCCGGTCCGAGAGGCGCCGGATCACGCTGATGTCGTGGCTGATGAGCAGGGTGGTGATGCCGGTTTCGGCCTTGAGCTCCCCGAGCAGCTCGACGATGCGCGCCTGGATGGTGGCGTCCAGGCCCGTGGTGGGCTCGTCGGCGATCAGGAGCGAGGGTTCGGCGCACAGCGCCATCGCGATCATCGCCCGCTGGCACATGCCGCCCGACATGCCGAAGGGGAAATTATCGAAGCGCAGCCGCGGCGAGTCGATGCGCACGCGCTCAAGCCAATGCAATGCCTTGTCTTTGGCTTCATGCCTTCCTTTCAAATTGGTGTGAAGCTGGATCGTTTCGACGAGCTGCGCGCCGACGGTGGAGTACGGGTTCAGCGCCGCGCGCGGGTTCTGGAAGATCATGGCGATCTCCTTGCCGCGCACGCCGGCCATGAGGCGCTCGGCGTGCTTGCGCCAGCCGCTTTCGTCCTTCTCCACCGCCATGACCTGCCCGTCGCGCTCTTCCACTCTCACGTAGCGCTCGAGCCCGTCGAGAAGGTTGCGCGAGTCGAACTCGATGCGGCCGCCGATCACCCCGGGGCTGCCTGAGACCAGGCCCGCCGCCGAAAGCGCGGCGACGGTCTTGCCGCTGCCGCTCTCGCCCACCACGCCGAGCGTCTCGCCGCGCGCCACGCCGAGGCTGGCGCCGTCGACCGAGCGCACGAACGCCCGCCTGGAGCGCGAGTAAAAGTACGTGCGGAGGTTTTCAATGCTCAGAAGCATCAGCGGCGCCGCTTGCCTTCGAGGACGTTGTTGAGGCCGTCGCCGAGCAGCTGGAACCCGAGAATGGTCGCGAGGATCGCGAGCGCCGGCGCGGTCGACGGCCAGAAATTGCCCTGAAGAAAGTAGTTGGCGCCGGCCTGCACCATGTTGCCCCACGAGGGGGTGGGCTCCTGCACGCCGAAGCCGAGATAGGAGAGGCTGGTCTCGATGAGGATCGCCTCGGCCATGCCGAGGGTGGCCTGAATCACGAGCACCGCGCGGCAGTTGAGCCACAGGATGTGCTTGAGAATCACCGTGTGCGCCGGCAGTCCGAGCGCGTGCGCCGCCTCGATGAAGCTCTTCTGCCGGAGAAACGCGATCTTGCCCGCGACCAGGCTGGCGATCGCCGGCATGCCGGTGATGCCGACCACGACCATGACGTAGTAGATGTCGGGCTTGAAGGCCGCGATGACGAGCAGAATCAGCACCAGGCGCGGGAACGAGTCGACCAG
>JBJMWH010000511.1:0-3315 GCA_045810245.1 Burkholderiales bacterium
CGAAGGGCCGATCCGCGAGGACCTCGCCGCCGGCGCGGTGGTCGTGGTGGCGGGCTTTCAGGGCGTGGACGAGCGCGGCAACATCACCACGCTCGGGCGCGGCGGCTCGGACACCTCGGCGGTCGCGCTCGCGGCCGCGCTGAAGGCCGACGAGTGCCAGATCTACACCGACGTCGACGGCGTCTACACCACCGATCCGCGCCTCGTGCCGGAGGCGCGGCGCCTCGCCAGTGTCACCTTCGAGGAAATGCTCGAGATGGCGGGCGCGGGCTCCAAGGTGCTGCAAATCCGCTCGGTCGAGTTCGCCGGCAAGTACAAGGTTCCGACGCGCGTGCTCTCGAGCCTCACCGACCCGGCGCTGCCGGTCGCCGACGAGGCCGCCTCGGGCACGCTGGTCACATTCGAGGAAGATCCGCATATGGCGATGGAGAAGGCAGTGATTTCCGGCGTCGCGTTCAATCGCGACGAGGCGAAGATCACCGTGCACGACGTCCCCGACCGGCCGGGCATCGCCTACGCCATCCTCGGGCCGATCGCCGACGCCAACATCGACGTCGACGTGATCGTGCAGAACGTCGGCCACGACGGCATGACCGACATGACCTTCACGGTGCACCGCAACGACTATCCGAAGGCGGTGAAGATCCTGCGCGACCAGGTGAAGCCGCACATCAAGTGCCGCGCGGTCTCGGGCGACGAGCGCATCGCCAAGGTCTCGATCGTCGGCATGGGCATGCGCTCGCACGCCGGCATCGCGGCACGGATGTTCCGCACGCTGGCCGAGGAGGGCATCAACATCCAGATGATCTCCACCTCCGAGATCAAGATCACCGTGGTGATCGAGGAGAAGTACACCGAGCTCGCGGTGCGCGTTCTGCACAAGGCGTTTGAGCTGGACCAGGCATAGCGCCCGCCTCGCTGCGTGCGCGGCGCTCGCCGTGTGTGCGGCGCTCGCCGCGGCGGGCTGCGCGCGAGCGGCGCTGCCCGACGAGATCCAGGTCTACACCGACGACCTGGAGGCGCCGGGGGCGCGGGGCGTCGAGCTGCACATCAACACTACGCCGAGCGGCAATACCACGCCCGGATACCCGGGCGAAGTCACGACGCACCATGGCCTGCGCATCACGCCGGAAATCTCGTGGGGTCTCGCCAAGAACTGGGACTGGGGCCTCTACCTGCCGTTGGTGCGCAACGCCGAAGGGACGACCTACTTCGCCGGACCGAAGTTGCGCCTCAAATGGCTGCCGCTGCGCCCCGCGGACGGCGGCTCGGGCTCCTTTGCCGGCGTCAACGTCGAGGTCGCGTTCGTGGACCAGCGTTTTGTGGAAGCCCAGCGTACGCTCGAGATTCGCCCGATCTTCGGCTGGCGCGGCGCCGGATGGCTGCTGGCATTCAATCCCACGATGGGCGCCGACCTCGCCGGAGAGGATCGCGGCGTGCTCGTGTTTCACCCGGCGCTCAAGGTCGCGCGCGACGTCGGTGAGCGCACCGCACTCGGCATCGAGTACTACGCCGACTTCGGCCGGCTCTCCGACCCGTTGCCGCGCGCCGAGCAGTCGCACACCCTGTTTGCCGTGCTCGACCTCGAGCGAAAGCTGGGTCTCAATCTCGGCATCGGCTACGGGCTGACATCGGCGACCGATCGCTGGACGCTCAAGGCGATCGTTTCTTTCTGATGGCGTCGATCGGCAAAAAGCTGACAGGCCGTTGGCGCCTGATGTCGTACACCGCCCGCGCGCAAAGCGGCGACGAGGTGCACCCGCTCGGCGCCGCCGCCAAGGGCGTGCTCGACTATTCGCGCGAAGGCCACGTATCGGTGCACATCATGGGTGAGCGCTACTTCGCCTACTACGGCTACTACAGCGTCGACGAAAAGGCCCGGACGGTCACCCACCACCTGGAGCTTTGCTCCGACCGCAACCTGGCCGGCGCCTCCAACCTGCGCCACATTGCGCTGGAAGGCGCGCGCCTTGTGCTGAGCGGATCAATGGAGCTCGATGGCAAGCCGCATACAATCCGCGTAGTGTGGGAACGGGAAGCCGATTCCGCGGCGAATCGGCGATAATTCCCGTTCCTCCGGAGTGATGCCCGAGTGGCCGAAGGGGGCGCCCTGCTAAGGCGTTATACGGGCTTAAACCCGTATCGAGAGTTCGAATCTCTCTCACTCCGCCATTTCCCTGGTTAAGTCACTGATAGCACGCGGGATACGATCGTTACCGGACGTTGTGACCGGGCCGCTCTATTTCTTCCTGGATTCGAGTTTGCGCAGCGCACGGCGATTGACGGACACCTGCGCGATATTGCGAGCTCGAGCCAGTTTGTCCCGCGCCTCGACCAGCAAGCCGCGCGTTGCTTCGCGCAGCGTGCTGGTCTGGGCCCTGAGACGCGCCGCGCGTTTTCGCGCGGTTTGAACCGCCATGGCGAGGCAAGCCTAGGACGACGCGCTTTGCACATCAACCGCGGTAGGCGCGGTTCACGAGGTGCATCGTGCGGTTGAAGACCGCCAACGGCAGCACTTCCTTACCGGCTAGCCAGCCGTGCAACTCAGCTTTCGATACGTCCAGGCGACTTACGAGCGCGTCCTCGGTCCCGCACACGCCCTGACTTGGCGATTACGGCGCGCGTCAGTATCTGATAACAGGAAGGACCCGATTAAGAAGCATCTCTTCTGAATCGGAATCGCAATCCGGTTGACGTCTCCCGATGCGGCAACTAGCATTTTCTCGAGCCGATTGTTCGGGGTCCGAACAATTGGCCGCCAAGTCGGAATCGCAGTCGGGGACTTACAGAGGAGGAGTCTCATGCATCGCGCATCCCTGCAGTACGTGTCGCTTTCCATTGCTTCGTTCGGCCTTGCGCTTCTCTCGTCGACGCCGTGCGCCGCGGCGGACAAGCAGGCGGCTCCGCCGCCTTTGCCCGTGCATTGCACCGAGCTCGCCACCAATCCGGAGCACGGCCTCGCCGGCAACCCCAACGTGAAATCGGTGAACAGCTCGATCGTTCTGCCGGCTCCACCAACTCCTCCTGGTGGGAACACCGTTGCCTACTGTCAGGTCAACATCCTGTATGGGAGCAATCCCAACCAGAACATCAACATCCGCGTAGGGTTGCCGCTCAACAGCCTGGACGGTGGAACCGGCGGCAAGGTGCAAGGCGCTTGGAACGGCAGGACCCAAGGGATCGGCGGCGGCGGCTGTGCAGGGAGCACGAACGTCAACGCACCGGTGAACGCAGGCTACGTGGGATCGGGCAACGACACGGGCCATAGCGGCGGCGACTGCGAGCCCGGCGTGAACACCGACGGTACATACAACC
>JBJMWH010000512.1:0-3483 GCA_045810245.1 Burkholderiales bacterium
GACCAGGAACGCCTTGAACCGGCGGCCCTTCTTCGAGACGAACCCGGTCAGGAGATCGGTGCGTCCGGTCTCGAGCAGCTTTTTCATCTGCTCTCGCTCGATGGGCTGCTGCAGGATCATGCGCCCGGAGCGAAAGTCGCAGCTGCGCTTGGGGCCGACGGCGTTCTCGCACGTGTAGGCCATCCCGTGCTCGAACACCCGGCCGCCGTCCTTGGGGCAGGCGCCGAGCGGCTCCTGAGCGCTGAAGTCCGGCGCTTCCTCGCCCTCGCCTGAGGCCTGGCCGAAGTCGAACTCAAGGCGCAGCTCGTCGGTGAGCCGCATCACTGCGGCGAAGGGCTTGCCCATGCGGCTGCGGAAGCCCGTGAGGGGGCCAATCACCCGCTTGGTGATGAGCTCGGCGACTTCGTCGGGCGACCATTCACGGCCGGAGGTGACTTTCCAGAGCGAAAAGTCGCACTTCTGGCATTGGAACTTGCGGTAGTTCTCCTGCACCACGCCGCCGCACTTGGGGCACTTGGCCGGCACGGTGGCATAGACCACGTCGGGGATCTCGCCGGTCTTGATGACCGTCACTACCTTGCGCACCAGCTCGGAGATCTCCTTCATGAACTCGTCGCGCTTCAGCTTGCCGGCTTCGATCAGCTTCAGCTTGTGCTCCCATTCGCCGGTGAGCTCGGGCGAGGCGAGCTCGACGATGTGCAGCATGTGCAGCGCGAAGAGGAGCGAAAACGCCTTGGGCGTGGGCACCAGCTCACGCCCGTCGCGGTTGACGTACTCCTCGCGGATCAGGCCTTCGATGGTGGCGGCGCGTGTCGCCGGCGTGCCCAGGCCCTTCGCTTCCATGGCGGCGCGCAGCTCGTCGTCCTCCACCAGCTTGCCGGCGCCTTCCATGGCGGAGAGCAGCGTCGCTTCGGAGTAGCGCGGCGGCGGCTTGGTCTGGTTTGCCTGCGAGCTCACTTCCAGCACCGGGACTTTTTCGCCCGGGTCGATTGCCGGCAGGTTCTGGTTATCTTCGCCCGCTGCGCGTCCGTACACCGCCAGCCAGCCCGCGCTCTGCAGCACCCGTCCATCGGTCTTGAAGTGGTGCCTGGTCGAATTCGCCTCTATGCGCGTGATGCGCGTCGTCTGCAGATATTCGGCGGCCGGATAGAACACCGCGAGGAAACGGCGCACTACCATGTCGTAGAGCTTCTGCTCGGCCTCGTTAAGATGCTTCGGCGTCTGCAGCGTCGGGATGATCGCGAAGTGGTCCGAGATCTTGGTGTTGTCGAAGATGCGCTTGTTCGGCCGCGCCCAGCCCTGCTTCAGGATCTGCCGCGCGAAGGTGGAGAACGCGCTGGTCTCGCCCAGGACTTTGAGCGTGTCCTTCACCGTGGGCACGTAGTCCTCCGGCAACGCGCGCGAGTCGGTGCGCGGATACGTCAGGACCTTGTGCTTCTCGTACAGCGCCTGCGCGAGCGACAGGGTCATGCGGGCCGGGAAACCGAAGCGCCCATTCGCCTCGCGCTGCAGGCTGGTGAGATCGAACAGCAGCGGTGAAAGCTGCGTCGAGGGCTTGGTTTCTTCGGTGGCGACGCCCTTCTTGCCGCGGCAGGCGGCAACGATCGCCTCCGCGTCGTCCGCGTTCCATAGCCGCTCGGGCTTGCGCTCGGCGTCGTCGTCCTTCTTGAACTCCGGATCGAACCAGCGCCCGCCGTACTCTCCGGCCTTCGCGCCGAAGCGTGCGTGCACTTCCCAGTAGTCGCGCGCCGTAAAGGCGCGGATCTTGTCCTCGCGCTCCACCAGGATCGCCAGCGTCGGGGTCTGGACCCGGCCCACGGTGGTCAGATAGAAGCCGCCTTCCTTCGAATTGAAAGCGGTCATGGCGCGCGTGCCGTTGATGCCGACCAGCCAGTCGGCCTCGGAGCGGCTCTTCGCCGCGTCGGCGAGCGGCAGCATTTCGCGGTCCGCGCGCAGCTTGGCGAAGCCGTCGCGGATCGCCTGCTGGGTCATCGACTGCAGCCAGAGACGCTCGATCGGCTTGTTCGCCTTCGCGTGCTGCACGAGATAGCGGAAGATCAGCTCCCCCTCGCGCCCCGCGTCGCAGGCGTTCACCAGGCTGCTCACGTCCTTGCGCTTGAGCAGGCGCAGGATCAGGTTGAGCCGCTCCTTGCTCCTGTCGATCGGCGAGAGATCGAAATGCGGCGGGATGAGCGGCAGCCGCGCGAACGACCATTTGCCCTTCTTGACGTCGTATTTCTCGGGTACGACGAGCTCGAGCAGGTGCCCGACCGCGGATGAAAGGACGTAGTCGTCGCTCTCGAAGTAATCGCCCTTGCGCGCGAAGCCGCCAAGCGCGCGCGCGATGTCGGCCGCGACCGACGGTTTCTCAGCGATGATGAGTTTTTTGCCCATGCGGCGAAAGGCGGCAGATGATAAGTGCAAACGAGCGCCTGCTTCAACCACCGGCGCGTCGTGGAGAAAAACGCGCGGGCTAGTTCGCCAGCCGCGAGCGGGGGGCGCTGAAGAGATCCTCCGCCATCAGGCGGCTCGCGGCGGCCTGCTGATTCCACATTACCATCAGCACGATGAGCTTGAGCTGCTCCAGCGTCAGGGTGTCGCCCGACGCGGCGAGCGAGCGCTCGATCACCAGCTCGCGCGTTTGCGGAGTGAGGATACCCGAGTGCTCGAGCGTCATGAGGAAGCCGCGGCATTGAGCGTCAAGCTTCGCGATCTCGCGGCCCGCGAATGCGCGGAACGAGCGCTTCGCGTCGGGCAGGTTCGCGAGGCCGGCGTGCGGCCCGGTCAGGACTCCGGCGAGCCAGTGCAGCGCTTCGCTGATGTCGGAATCCTCGAACCCGGCCGCAGACAGCTTCTTCGCCACGCGGTCGCTGTCGTGCGCGACTTCGGTCTGCTGGCAGTTCTCGAACACGTAGACGAGGACGTCGTACATAAGCGTTCCCTTCTTATTAACGCTGCGTTGGGGATTGGGTTTACCGGCGCTCTCCCGTCTCGAGGCGCTGGTACAGGCCGCCGGGAAGCGAGGCCACGCGGCCGTCGAGCTCCAGGCGCAGGAGCCGCGAGGCGACCTGCTCGGCCGAAAGTCCGGCGCGCGAGCAGAGCGAGTCGACGTCGACCGGATCGTGGCCCATATGTTCGAGCAGGCCGCCCGCCGCCGCGGCCGGCGCGCCGGAGGGCGCCGGTTCGAGCGCCGGCACCACGGTCGAGGCAAAACCGCTCGGCCGGAAGCCCGCCAGTTCGGCCAGTATGTCCTCGGCCGATTCGACCAGCTTCGCCCCCGATTTGATGAGCGCATGGCAGCCCTTGGTCAGCGGCGAATGGATCGAGCCGGGAATCGCGAACACCTCGCGACCCTGATCGGCAGCGGCGCGCGCGGTGATGAGCGAACCCGAGGCGAGCGCCGCCTCGACCACCAGGCAGCCCTGTGCGAGGCCGCTGATCAGGCGATTGCGGCGCGGAAAGTTGTGCGCCGCGGGCGGGGTA
>JBJMWH010000513.1:0-9452 GCA_045810245.1 Burkholderiales bacterium
GCTGAGGCCGCTTGCGGTGTCGGGGGCCCGGCGCTCTCCGGCCCTGCCGGAGGTCCCGACGGTCGCCGAGAGTGGCGTGGCGGGCTTCGAGTCGAGCGCGGGTTGGGGACTCAGCGCCCCGTCAGGAACACCGCGGGATGCGATCATGAAGCTGAACGGCGAGATGCGCGCTGTGCTTCAGACGCCCCAGATCGTCGAGAAGATGCTGGCAAACGGAGTCGAGCCTCGACACGGGACGCCGGAGGAATTCACGGCCCTCCTCCGAGCCGAGTGGGAGCAGCGGGGGATCATCGTTCAGCGCATCGGCTTCAAGGCCGAGTAGTCGGCCGCGCTCGGCTTACTGGAACGCCCAAACGCGCTGAGCGAAATCAGGCTAGTTGTCCGCCATCTCTTTCGCGACGGGGCCGCGCAGCAGCGCAAGGTCCTCCGGGCTGGGATCGGGCGTGAGGGGCACCGTAGCCGGGGAATCGTAGGAAAAGCCCGTTTCGGACCGCAGGTCGCCCGCCTCGTGGACGCTCTCGAGCCGAAACCGGCGCTTCTCCCGCTGCCAGGAGAAGAGCGCCTTCCCGGTGAGGAGCGCCGCGGGATTGCCGGCGGCCGAGATGAACTCGACTTTCGGCACCAGGACTCGCTTGGAGTGCTCCTCGCGGAACAGGATCACGCTTCTCACCACCGAATACATGAAGGCCGAGCCGAAGGAGCCCGGGAAGCGGCGGCCCTCGGCGCGCACCAGGTTGATGTTGGCTTCGCCGTCGATCTGAGCGCCGCCGAGGAAGAAGACATCGATGCGGCCCTGCCCCGCGAGGTCGAAGAGCTCGCGCGAGCCCTCGGTGAAAGGATTGCCCTTGCGCTTGTGGAGGAACGAAAGCCTTAATTCGGGTCGCTTCTGCTTGAGAAGAAGCGCGCCCGCGGCGGGAATGGGTGAGGCGGCGCCGACCGCAACGTGCCCGGCCGCATCGGTCCACTGCGCGATCAGGCGGGCGACGATGCCGGCGAGGAGCTCTTCTTTGGCGTGCAAACGAATTCGTCCAGGTAGCGCTGGAAGCCCTCGCGCGTCTTCGCCGCCTTCGCGTAGCGCATGAGGTGGGCGTCGTCGATGTCGTAGACCTCGGGCAGCCCGAGGGGCCAGGCGCCGCGGCGCGCCTGCGCTGTCGCGGTGACGTAGACCGCCCCTAGGACGCCCGGCGCGAGAATCTCGTCCTCCAGCATGTCGCCAGGCCGCTTCTCCTCATAAGTGACGAAGCAGCGCTTCGCCGCGTGCGCGATCGTTGCGAGCTCGCGCCGCCGGCCGATCCAGACGTTGCCCGCCTCGTCGGCCCAGCGCGCATGGAACAGCGCGATATCGGGCTGTACCGATGGAATTAGCAGGATGGGATCGCTGCTGTCGGCGAAAGGATTTTGTGAAACCTTCCAGTCACGACGCAACTTCAGAAGGTCCGAACCGAGCACG
This sequence comes from Burkholderiales bacterium, assembly GCA_045810245.1. Classification (GTDB taxonomy): domain Bacteria; phylum Pseudomonadota; class Gammaproteobacteria; order Burkholderiales; family SG8-39; genus SCGC-AG-212-J23. The sequence continues at coordinate 1,451 of JBJMWH010000513.1, forward strand.
CCGCGCAGCGGCATGAAGGGCACGCCTTTCTCGGTCGCCTGGAGCGCGGTGTGGACCGCAGGGCAGGTGGCGTCGCGCACCACGATCTCGCCCTTCTCCGCCGCCTCGGTGAAGCGCGGCGCGAGTCCGGCCTCGCCGAGCGTCACTGCGCTGGTCTCGATCTCCGCCACGCAGCCCGCCCCGATGAGAAGGTCCGCGCACAGTCCAAGCTGCGGCACGCCGAGGAGCCTGAGCCCTCTCGCATTGCGGCGGATGAGGGCGCGCACGACTTCCATCGCGACCAGCGAGTAGTCCGGCGGCAAGCCGATTAAGGATTTGTCTTGAATCTCAAAGGCCAAATCGTCAGGCGTCACGCCGTGCCGCCAACGGTCAAGCCGTCGATCTTGAGCGTCGGCTGGCCGACGCCTACCGGCACGCTCTGGCCTTCCTTGCCGCAGGTGCCGATGCCGCTGTCGAGCGCGAGGTCGTTGCCGATCATGCTGACGCGCGTCAAGGCGTCGGGGCCGTTGCCGATCAGCGTCGCGCCCTTCACCGGGTGCGTCACTTTTCCGTTCTCGATGAGGTAGGCCTCGGCCGCGGAGAACACGAACTTGCCGTTGGTGATGTCGACCTGGCCGCCGCCGAAATTGGTGGCGTACAGGCCCTTCTTCACGCTGGCGATGATTTCCTTGGGATCATGCGACCCTGCCAGCATGTAGGTATGGGTCATGCGCGGCAACGTGAGGTGCGCGAACGACTCGCGGCGCCCATTGCCGGTGAGCGGCATCTTCATGAGGCGCGCGTTCAGGCTGTCCTGCAGGTAGCCGCGCAGGACGCCGTCCTCGATGAGCACGTTCCTTTGCGTCGGGTTGCCCTCGTCGTCGATCGTCAGCGAGCCGCGCCGCCCGGGGAGGGTGCCGTCGTCCACCACCGTCACGCCGGGCGCGGCGACGCGCTGGCCGAGGCGCCCGGAGAAGGCCGAGCTGGCCTTGCGGTTGAAATCCCCCTCGAGGCCGTGGCCCACTGCCTCGTGCAGCAGCACTCCCGGCCAGCCCGGCCCGAGCACCACGGTCATGGTGCCGGCGGGCGCCGGGCGCGCCTCGAGGTTCACCAGCGCTTGCGACACGGCGTGGCGGGCGTATTCGTCGAGGACTTCGTCGGTGAAGTGCGCATAGTCGGTGCGGCCGCCGCCGCCGCCCGAGCCGCTCTCGCGCCGGCCCTGCGCCTCCGCGATCACCTGAACCGAGAGGCGCACGAGCGGACGCACGTCCGCGGCGAGCATGCCATCGGCGCGCGCGATGAGCACCACCTCGTACTCGCCGCCGAGGCTCGCCATGACCTGCGTGATGCGCGGGTCGAGCGCGCGGCACTTGCGCTCGAGCTTCTCGAGCAGCACCACTTTCTGCGACGAGTCGAGCGAGGCCACCGGATCGATCGAGCGGTACAGCGGGACCGGTGCCTTGCTTTGGTTCGCCTTCATCCGATGTGACTTCCCGGAAGAAGCAATTGCACGGGTCGCTTTCGCCGCGTCCTGCAGCGCGTCGAGGCTGATCTCGTCGGAATAGGCAAAGGCGGTCTTTTCGCCCGAAACCGCGCGCACGCCGACGCCCTGCTCGATGTTGAAGCTGCCGGACTTGACGATGCCTTCCTCAAGGCTCCAGCCCTCGTAGCGCGAGTACTGGAAGTAGAGGTCGGCATAGTCGACTTTGTGCGCCGCGAGGGTGCCGAAGACGCGCTCGAGCTTGGCGGTTTCGAGGTCGTGGGGCGCGAGCAGCGTGGTTTTCGCGGTGTCGAGATTCAATTCAGTCTCCTGTTGACGAGGGCGGGCAGCGAGCCGCGCACCTCGCGCAGCCTGCCGCTGTCGAGCTCGGCGAGCACCACGCCCTCGCCCTCGGGGAGCTCCGCCAGCACTTCGCCCCACGGATCGACGATCATCGTGTGGCCGTAAGTGCGGCGGCCGCTCTCGTGCACGCCGCCCTGGGCGGGTGCGATGACATAGGCCTGGTTCTCGACCGCCCGCGCGCGCAGCAGGATTTCCCAGTGCGCGCGCCCGGTCGGCACGGTGAAAGCCGAGGGCACGAACATGAGGTCGAACTCGCCGAGCGATCGATACAGCTCGGGAAAGCGCACATCGTAGCAAACGGAAAGCGCAAGCCGTCCGAACGGGCTCGGTACCGCCACCGCCGCGGCGCCGGGCTCGAGCGTGCGGGCCTCGTCGTAGCGCTCATTGCCGGCGCCGTCGAAGCGGAAGAGGTGCATCTTGTCGTAGCGCGCCACGCGCCGGCCGGCGTCGTCGTAGAGGAGCGACGCGCTGAGGATCCGGCCCGCGTCCTCGGTCTCGAGCGGCACGGTGCCGCCGAGCAGCCAGAGTCCGTACCGGCGCGCCGCTTCGGCGAGGAAATCCTGGATCGGCCCTCGCCCGTCGCGCTCGCGCAGCTTCACCTTGTCGCCCTCGTGGCGGCCGATGAGGTAGAAGTTTTCCGGCAGCGCGGCCAGGCGCGCCCCCTGAGCCGCGGCCTGCGCGATCAGCCGTTCGGCCGCAGCCAGGTTTGCCGGAACCTCCGCAGCCGAAACCATCTGGATCGCGGCGATTTGGGTCTTCACGGACTGCCTTCCTGCGGGGCGAGCTCTCGCGCCTCGATGCCGAGCTTCGCGACCTTGGGGTCGCTCCAGCCGCCGGTCACCGAGTACTCGAACGCGAAGATGTGGCCGAGCGGGTCCTTGAGGATCTTCTGCGCGATCGCCGCCGGGATGGCGAGCAGCGGATTGACGAGCGCGATGACCGTAGAGGCCGAGTCGCCGATGCTCGGGACCACGCGCACGCGCACGTTCTGGGTCTCCTGCGCGAGGTCGACCTCGCCGGTCATCTGCACCTGTGCCGAGGAGCCGCGCATGCGGAAATCCTTCACCGCCATGACGCCGGAGTCGACCCGGGCGGCGGCCGAGATGTCGTCGAAGCCGAAGCCCTTGGAGAACACGTCGCGGAAATCGAGTGCGATGCGCCGCGGCAGCGACTGCAGGCTCATGAGCGAGATCAGCTTGCCGATGCCCGGCTCGATTTCGAGGAACTGGCCGCTGCGCGACTCGAGCTGCACGCTGCCGCTCAGGCTCGCGTAGTCGATGAGCGCCGGATCGCCGTTCCAGGCGAGATCGCCTTTCAACTGGGTCTTGCCGCCCTTGACGAGGTTCGGATAGCCCACGCGCGCGAGGAACAGCCCGGCGTCGGCGGCGTTCAGCTCGAAGTCGAGGTGGCTGCGCGTCGGCGAGCCGCGGCGCCAGGTACCGGTCGCGGCAAGGCTCGCGTCGGCGTTGCTCATCGCGAGCTTGTCGATGCGCCAGTCCTCGCCCGAGCGGCTCCCCTGGACTTCGACCCGGCCGAGCTCCTTGCCGCGCAGGCTGAAGCGCTCGGCGACGAGGTCGAGCGCCGGCAGGTCCTTCGGATCGAGTGCGGCGCGCTCGGGCGCCCCCGGATACTCCTTGGGAGTGAAGAAGCGCGTGAGGCGCGCGACCAGCCTGCCGCCGCCGTCCTTTCGGTAGGAAAGGTCGCCGGCGACCTCCTGCGAGGCGATGGTGGCGGCCCAGCCCGCGGCGTCAGCCCCGGCGCGCAGGCCGACATCGTTCAGCCGCTTGCCGTACAGGTCGAGCTGCCCGATGCGCACGTCGAGGGCGCTCGCATCCACCGCCGCGTCGGGACCGCCGAGGAGCGGCAGCCACTTGTCCGCATCGAGCGCCGGCAGGGAGCCGTAGATCAGCGTACCGGAGCGCTCCGGCAGGCGCAGCGGCGCATCGTCCGCCGGGGTCAGGGAAACGCCTGCGCGCTGTACGACCAGCGCCTCGCCCTGGCGGCGGCGGATGACTTCCGCCGCCAGCACGCGCCCGAGCTTCACTTTCAGTCGCTCGTCGGGCGCAAGCTCCACCTGGAGCGGCAGCGCTTCGCCGGCGCTCTTCGCGAGCGGCGCCGGCAGCGCGCTCGTCACGCCCTGCAGCGACGACTGCAGGAGGATCTGCTGGCGGCCCTTCGCGATGCTGACCGTTGCAACATACGCGGCCTGCCCTGCGAGAAAGCGCCGCCACGGGTGGTCGAAAAGGGCGCGCGTTGCGGCGAGGGTCGCCTCGCCCCGCGCCACGACCTGCACGGTGCCGTCGCTCTGTGTGCCGCCGCTGATCGCGACCAGGCCGCCGAAGAGGCGGCCCTGCACGCCGCGCACGGTGAGCGTGGATTCCGTGAATGCCACCTTGCCCGCGGCCGCTTCGATCGGCGGCAGCTGCGGATTGACGACAAGATCGTTGCCGTCGAACTCGTACTCGCCGGCGACGCGTGTCTTGGGCAGATCCTTCAGCGGCAGCTCGAGCTTCAGGCGCAGCTTTCCCTCGCCGGTCGCGCTCATCGGCGCCGTAAACCCGGCGGTCATGCGCCGCACCGGGCTCTGCTCGATGAACTTCAGGAAATCCGCCGTCGCGCCGCGCGCCGTTCCGCTCACCTCGAGCCGCGGGCTGGGATCGGGCAGCCGGGGGATATCGACCTCGACCTCCGCGAGCGCCGCGCCGAGGATGCTGCCGCTGCGCGCGGCGATGTGCATGCGCTCGCCCTCGAACAGGAGCTCGCCCTGGATGTTGTCGATGCGCGGCCAGCCATCCGCGTACTGCAGCACCCCGCGCTCGATGCGCGCCGCCACGCTGAACTGCCCGCGGCTCGGATCGACGAACGGAAATTCGCGCAGGTCGCCGCGGATGCGAACGCGCACGTCGCTCGAGCGGCCCGCGAGGATGCTGTTCACAAGCCACTCGCGCGTCCGCTCGCCGCCCATGAACCGCGCGTGCGGCAGGTAGCGCGCGAGCTGGGTCCCGTCGGCGCGGTTGAACTGAGCCCACAGGTCGAGCGTGCCGGGAGCACCCGCCGCCGCCACGTAAGTACCCTGCGCGTTGCCGCTCAGATGCGCGTTGGAAAAGGTGAGCGACTCGATGCGCAACGCGATGCCGGCATCGCCGTGGCGCTCCCACTCCACCAGGCCGTTCAGGAAATCGAGCGCGATGCGCGGCTGGGGAAACACGCGCGGCAGGTTGAGCTCGCCCTTTCTCGTGGCGAGGACGACGCGCGCGCCCGCCTCCGTGGCATCGAAGCTGCCGGTGATCCCGGCGAAGCCCGGCAGCTCCTCGACCGGGTCGGCACCGAGATCGATGAATTTCGCGCGCGCCGCGAAGCCTGCAGGCGCCTGCGGCTCGCCGCGCCATTCCACCCGAGCGTCGGCGAGCCGTCCTCGCGGCCTGACCTCGGCGAGAAGCTTGCGCGCGCGCTCGGGCAACGGCAGCGAGGCGGCCAGCCGCGCGAGCGGCCCGAGCTCGATCGTAGCCGCGGCGAGCGTGCCGCCGGCGTCGCTCCCCGTGGTCCACGTGAGATCGAAGTCGCTGGGCGCCACCAGGGTGCCGCCCTCGACGCCGATGGCGAGGTCGCGCGCCGCGACCTGATAGCGGCCGTTGACCGCCGCGGCCTGCAGGCGTCCGCGCACCGAATCGAGCCGAAGGGGAGCGAGCGCCTCCTCGAAGCGCGCGGAGACGCCCGAAAGCGCCAGATCCGCGGTCGCCCGTCGCAGCTCGCCCGCTTCGAACGTGAGCCACGCCCGCAGGGCGCCGTGGCCCTGCTCGATGCGCCACGGATAATCGACCCAGGCGCGCCAGGCAGCGAGGTCGGTGTAGCCAAGCTCGGCGTAGAGGCGCCCCTTCCAGGCCGCGGGATGGGCCAGCTCGGCTCCTTCCAGCATGGCACGCAGCTCGAGGCTCGCGCCGAGCTCGGACGGCAGATGCGCGGCGAGGCCGACCGCGTGTCGCTCACCGGCATTGCGCAGCCTCAGGTTCACGGCCGTGAGCGCAAGCGGCGGCGCGCCGCGCAGCTCGTCGTGCCACTCGATCTCGGCGTCGTGCAGCACGATCTCGTCCTGCGCGAGCACCCAGCGGGCGAAGCGCGCATCGCCGTCGGCGAGCTTCATCCCGGCGACATAGAGCGCGCCTTCGGCGTCGCGGCGCACCTGCAGCCGGAGCTTCTCGATCGCGAGCGAATGGACCTTGAGCTTGCCTCGCAGCAGCGAGCTCCACGCCAGCTGGTTGTCGATCGAGGGCAGCGTGAGCACCTCGCGTCCGGCGCGATCGAAGATGCGCACATCGCGCAGATGGATATGCGGATTGAGGCCGTACCAGCCGGCGCTGAGGCCGCCGATGCGCACCGGCTGTCCGACCGCCGCCGACACCGCGGCCACGATCTCGCCGCGGTAGCGCTCGATGTCGGGCAGCAGCCAGAAGCGCACCGCCAGCACGATCGCCGCGAGGGCGAAAAACACCACCCAGGCGAGAACCTCGAACGCACGGCCGACCCGCTTCATGGTGGAATGAACGCTCACGCGCCATTCTAATCCCCAAATGTCGGATTCGATTCGCAAACTGGCCGATTCGCGCTATGCCTCGCGCGTGCTCGAAGCGCATCCTGAGCTCGCGCGGGAACTTACCTTGCCAGGAGCTTTCACACGCGGCGAAATGGCCGCGGCGCTCGAGGGCGCGGGCGCGGACGACGAAGCGGCGCTGATGCGGCGCCTGCGCCGGCTGCGCAGCCGCGTGCTGCTGAGGGTCATGGCGCGCGATCTCTGCGGCCTCGCCGACCTCGATGAGGTCTGCGGCACCATGAGCGAGCTCGCCGAGCTCAGCATCGCGGCAGCGCTGCAGGAGAAGAACCTCATCGTGGTCGCCATGGGCAAGCTGGGAGGAGGCGAGCTCAACGTGTCCTCCGACATCGACCTCGTCTTCGTGCACGCCGGCGGCCTCGACGATCAGGAGCGCTTGGAGCGCGCCGGCCGCAGGTTGATCCGGATGCTCGGCGGCGTGACCGAGGATGGGTTTGCGTTTCGCGTCGACATGCGGCTGCGCCCATACGGCGACTCGGGCCCGCTCGCCTGCAGCCTGGATTTTCTCGAGACGTACTTCATCACGCAGGGCCGTGAATGGGAACGCTATGCCTGGATCAAGGCGCGCGCGATCACGGGTGAACGCCACGACGAGCTGTTCAAGCTGGTACGACCATTCGTGTATCGCAAGTACCTCGATTACGCGACGCTCGGCGCCATGCGCCAGCTCCACGCCGAGGTCAGGCGCGAGGTCGCGCGGCGCGAGCTCGCCGAGCACGTGAAGCTCGGGCCGGGCGGTATCCGCGAGATCGAGTTCGTGGCCCAGGCACTGCAGCTCGCGCGCGGCGGCCGCGACCCCGCGCTCACCGAGCGCAAGACGCTGCGCGTGCTCGCGCTGCTCGGCGAACGCAGCCTGTTGCCCGCCGAGGCGGTGAGCGAGCTCGGGGCCGCTTACGTGTTCCTGAGGAAAGTCGAGCACCGGCTGCAGTACCTCGACGACGCCCAGCGCCATGAACTGCCGGAGGACGCCGAGGATCGCGCCCGCCTTGCTCGCATGTGCAACTTCCCGCGATGGGATGAATTCAGGAAAGCACTGGAGATGCATCGCACGGCGGTGTCGCGCCATTTCGAGGCGGTCTTCGCCGAATCGAAGGTGCAGTCCGAACCCTGGCCGGAGCACCCGCGTCTCGCGGCGCTGCGCGCTAGCCAGCGCTACGCGGCGCTGCCCGACGAGTCGCGCCGGCGGCTCGATGCGCTGATTCCCGCGCTCGCGCGCGCCGCACGGGCGACGCCGGAAGCGGAGACCACGCTGACGCGCGCGCTCGACCTGGTCGAGGCCATCGCGAGCCGCGCCGCCTACCTCGCGCTGCTCGCGGAGCATCCTCAGGCGCTCGAGCGGGTCGCGCGCATCGTCGGCGCCTCGAGCTGGGCCGCCGAGTTCCTCACCCGCCACCCGGTGCTGCTCGACGAGCTGCTCGACGACCGGGTGCTCTACGCGCCCCCCGATCTCGAGGCCTTCGCGCGCCAGCTTCGGGCGCAGCTCGGAGCGCACGCCGACGATCGCGAGCGCCGCATGGTGCTGCTGCGCGAGATGCACCAGGGCCAGGTGTTCCGCCTGCTTGCACAGGACCTCG
>JBJMWH010000514.1:0-5938 GCA_045810245.1 Burkholderiales bacterium
ACGGGTGAACTGAACTACCTCGCTGAAGTGGTTTTTTGACGGAGGTTTTGCGACAATCCCATTGCACAAAATGCTACAAGCGGCACTACGGGGCACTACGGGATGGACTCAGCGCTTCTAGTCGGGGATGTCGTGGACGAGCTTCTGAAAGCATTCCGCCGCGAACCGGGCGGCACGTGGATCTGCGTCGAGCCGACGACCTTTGAAGGTCCGAATGGACGCATACAGGTAGCGCGCGGTACCGCTTTCACGCCGGGCTCCATGTTCATGGGCGCCGACCTCGCAAAGTGGCTCGACGAGCGACTCGCGAAGTTGCATAAGCCGACCAGCCACTGACGTTCCCGGACCGGGGATGCGCGGAGATCGAAGGGCGGGCTTCTTCAGCGGGGCGTTCTTCGCAAGCATGGCGGCCGCGCTGTGCGTATTCGGCTGGCAGGGCCTGACGTGGCTCACCACCTCGACCTGGAAGCCGGTCAGCGTTCTCTCGGCGCTCAGTTGGCTGCATCTGCGCTGGGCGCTCTCGCCCGCCGCCTGGCCCGAGGTCCATCACCTGCTGGGCCAAATACCCCTTGGGCTCGCCCTGCTTGGGGTTGCGGGACTGTGCTTCCTCGTTTACGCGGTCCTGAACTGACCGGTCCGGCCTTGGTCATCCTTCAGCAGGACTAACGCCCGCGGGCCATTGATCTTTTCGGGCGGCGTCCTACGATACCCGGAGGGGGAACAACTCGGGAGGGGGGAGCAAGTCTGAAGATCATGCTCGCCGCCGCCTTGGCGGTGTGGCTTCAATGCGGGGGGCAAGCGCAAGCGGCGGCCGAATTCAAGATCGCGACCGCCGACAAGCGCGGCACCTATTTCGCGATCGGCGCCGACCTGGCGAAGTACGTGGCGCCCAACGCGGACATCTCGCTCGAGGTGCTGCCCACCGACGGCTCGGCGGCGAACATCCGGCACCTGCGCTTCGATGCCGGCGTGAAGTTCGCGATCGTGCAGGCCGACGTGTACCAGGCCTTCGTCGATCGCGGCGGCGAGGGCAAGGAAGCGGCGCGGATCATCAGCCCGTTGCGCGTCATCCTGCCCCTCTACAACACCGAGATCCACTACATCGCGCGCGCCGATTCGCCCTACAACTACCTCCACGACCTGAAGGACGCGAGGATCAACGGCGGCCTCGTCGGCAGCGGCGCCGCCTTCATCACCCACACGCTCTACCGCATGATGTTCAACAGCCCGATGCCGGAGAACAACGCCACCTTCATGCCGAACGACGAGGCGCTCGTCAAGCTGATTACCGACAAGTCGATCGACGTCGCGGTGGTGGCCGCGGGCCAGCCGGCGCCGATCATCGCCAACATGAAGCCCGAGGCGCAGAAGTTCATCAAGCTGCTCAAGTTTGACCCGAACCATCCGTCGAGCAAGCGGCCGCTGTCGATCTACGCACCCGCGACGGTGCGCGCGGCGAGCTACCCGAACCTGCTGACCGAGAGCTTCACCACCATCTCGGTGGGCGCGTTCCTCGTCACGTACGACTACAAATTGCAGGCCACGACGCAGTACCTCGTGCGCTTCGCGCGCTCGCTGTGCCAGAACTTCAACACCCTGCAAGCGAGCGGCCATCCCAAGTGGCGCGAGGTCGACCACCCGGTAACCGCGCTGGAAAAAAGCATGACCAACTAAACGCCGACCACCCGCGAGCGGCGCCAATGCGGCGCCGATCGGGCGAAGGCGTCAGCCAGGGCGAAGGCAGCCAAGGCCTGCTCCTCCGAGGAGAAGATCCTCGGCTTCTGCAATTGAGGCAGGTATTGCCTTGCCGCCTGACAAACGTTAAATCTACAGCCATGCTGATCTGGCCCTGGATCGTCCGCGCCTTCGCCCTGGCCGCCGCCCTGTTCCTGTTCATGGAGTGGCAGAACCTCGGCGTGCAGTGGGCCGCGGTCTTCAACTGGGCCCTGGTCATGGGGGGCGCCGAGGCGGTCATCCACGTGAGCCATCGGGCGCGCGAGCGCCGCCGCGCCGCCAGCCCGCCCCTGCGGGGGGGCCGCCGCCGCAGCGACCCGCCGCCCGCCTAGCCTCAAGACCCTGATCCGGGCATGGCCGGAACGGACCCGGCGCTTGCGTCATCCAATGGGCGGCACACACCGTACCGATCCCAAGGAGGCATTCATGAGAGCTCTGCAGTTTGCGGCCAGCCTGGCCGCCGCATCCGTATTCGCAATCGCGTCAGCGCAGGACAAGGGCCCCAGCGACCCGCAGATCGCCGGCATCGTGGTGGCGGCGAACAAGATCGACGTCGACGCCGGCAAGATCGCGAAGTCGCACAGCAAGAACAAGGAAGTCCAGCAGTTCGCGCAGCAGATGATCACCGACCACACTGCGGTGAACAAGCAGGCGGGCGCCCTGGCCAAGAAGCTGAACGTGAAGCCCGCCGAGAGCGACACCAGCAAGAGCCTGAAGAGCGCGGCGAAGGAGAATGAAGCCAAGCTGAAGAAGCTGAAGGGCGCCGAGTTCGACAAGGCGTATGTCGACCATGAAGTCGACTATCACCAGCAGGTCCTGGACGCGATCGACAAGGTACTCATCCCGAACGCGAAGAACGCCGAGCTGAAGGGGCTGATCGAGAAGGTCCGCCCGGCGATCGCGACGCACCTCGAGCACGCCAAGCACCTGCAGGCCTCGTTGAAGAAGTAAAGCGATGAAAGTCGCTCTCCGGGCCGTGCTCGCCGCCGCGCTCCTCTCCGGGGCCGCGGCGGCGCACGCGGCCGGAAAGACGCACGCGGTGCGCATCGAGGGCATGAAGTTCGTCCCCGAGCGCGTCGAGGTCGCCGCCGGCGACACCATCGTGTGGACCAACAAGGACATCGTTCCGCACACCGTGACCGCGGCGCAAGCCAAGGTCGAATCGGGCGATCTCCTAACCGGCAAGCGCTTCAAGTTCGTCGCGCGCAAGAAAGGCGAGATGAGCTATATCTGCCGCCTGCATCCGGTCATGAAAGGCGTCGTGGTGGTGAAATAGCCGCACCTACGACGCGTGCAGGGCACATCGCTTGCGTCGGCTCGGTATGGCGGTAAGCGAACGCAGGCAGCAGGATCGACGGCACATGCGTTCGCCGGTTACGCTGGAACGCCGCCGCGTTTCGGACGGGCGCGGGCGCCGCGCGGGAGATCTTGCCGCCATCAACGAGGGGTTCGAGACGCGCCGCCGGCGCCTGCGCGTGTCGATCGTCGACGCGCGCCGCGCGATCGACGCGAGCCGCGACGCGCTGAAGAAAAAGAAGTAGCGCTTCTACTACGAAATTATCACTGCTTTAGCGACAGGCGTATGAAGACGGAGCCTTCCGCAACTGCGTTAGCATGCGCGTAGTTCAGTCGGACTCCAAGAACAAAGCCAACTCGATCAAACGGACAACCCATGGCCACTCTCCATCGCCTCAAGCCGGATCCGGCGCCCAAGCGCCGCGTCCTGGTCGTGGAGGATGACCTCGACTCGGTGCACTCGATGGCCATGCTGATCAAGATGATGGGCCACGAGGTGCAGTTCGCGATCAACGGCATGGCCGCAATCGATATCGCGCGCAGCTTGCGTCCCGACATCATCATCTTCGACATCGGGCTGCCCGACTTCGAGGGCGACCACATCGCGCGCCAGCTCAGGTTCGAGCCAGGGCTCGAGCACACCCAGTTCATCGCGATTTCCGGATTGCCCGAGGAGCACCTGGAGAGCCGCGCGCTGCGGGCGGGCTGCGAGGAGTTCTACCGCAAGCCGATCGAGCCGAGCGTGCTCGAGGCGCTGCTCGCAAGACCGTCAGCCTAGCCGTTCGCGGCCGGTCGGTGCTTGAAGCTCTCCACGAGCGAGGGCGGAATGACGCCGCGCATGCGCGGCCCGTGGTCGACGATGATCTCCACCACCTTGAGGAACGCGCCGGGGGGCACGTCGAGCGTTCCCTTGATCCACGCGGCGACGACCGCGGGAGCAACCCCCAGGTACATGGCGATCGGAATCACGCCCTCGGCGATCTCGGCGGCGCGCTGGACTGCGCGCATGTGGATCCGGTTGCCCACGCGTATCAGCACCGGCGCAGAAGATACGGGACCAAAGCAGTTTTCCGGAGGAGACTTCGTGTCCCGTTATACACCCCTGCATCGGCGCACATTGGATTATTTTTCAGTGCCATGGGCCAGGCGGGCCACGGCGGCGCCCGTCCGCGCCGGCGCATGCGCAGGCGACAATCACGCTCCACATTCGCATCGGAGGCTCGCGTGCACAGCGCACCGGCCGGATTGTCGGCATTTCTTTCGCGCGTGCTCGTGTCCTGCCTCGAGATCCGCGCCGTATGGTCGAGCGCCCATGCCGGCTCGCGCCTCGCGGCGGCCTCGCACCAGCTGATCGTATTCGCGGACAGGCCGACGCTGCTCAATCTGCGCAGAAGCGGCGAGCTGCATCGCGCCGACGTCGAAGTGCTGGTGGTCTTCGACGGCGACCAGTTCGAGAACGCCTGGGGGCCGCAGCGGCTGTCGGGCTCGCTCTCGCGCTGGGCGTGGCGCCAGGTGGACGACGACGTCGCGTACTTCGACGAGTCGAAGTGGGCCCCTTCTGAAGGCGACGCGGGCGCGGTGGTCCGCGTGCGCCGCCAGGCGGTCCTCATCTGGGCTGCTGCCTCGATGGACGCGCTGCAGCAGTAGGGCGGTGTGTTACAGTGGCTTCGCAGGATTCTCAAGCAGCGGAGCCCTCCCTTCCTTGATCGTCGTGCCCGCAGGCGCGGCCCGGATTTTCCCGCGCGAAAGAGGTCGACATGCATTTCGGAAAGCTCGCTTTCAAATCGAGGCACAGCCAGGAGTGGACGCCCGAGCGCCTCGCGCGGCTCGATACGGTGGACTTGCAGCAGCTGCGCGAGAACGCGGCGAGCCTCGGCGCCGCCACGGTGGTCGCATTGTGCGACGCGGCCCTGGAAGGGCGCCCGAAGGTGCGGGCGAAACGCGGCGGCGCGGCGGCGGTTCCGAAGCGCGCTCGCAACCTCATTTCTCGAAGCAAGGCCTTCCAGGCTCGCGGCATCTACCTTCCCGAGCAGGACAGCAGCTGGAGCGGGATACGCAAGTCCGACGGCGCAATCGTGATGAGCCTTTGGGCGCCGGCCATCGAGCGCACCAAGGGCGGCTGCAGCCAGCTTCTGTGGGGCCCGAACCTCGACGGCTCGCGTCCGTGGTCCGACACGCCCGCCGGCCAGGAGCGGCGCGCGCACTGCAAGCTCGCGCTCGAGCGCGGCGCGTGCGAAGGCCTGCTCGTCTACGGCGAGAACTTCGACGGCGAACCTTCGGAGCACAACGCCCGGAGCGTGCACGGCGTCGACCCCGAGAACGTCGTGAGCTTCAAGGTCGAGCAGCGCGGCGAGGAATACTGGGCGGTGTGGGGCGGGAAAGCGGTGACGCAGCCGCTGTGAGTACGTCGGCAGGGCCCGACGTAGCGATGCATAGCCCGACGTAACAATCCGGGCCACACCAGCGCGCCGGGCGCGGCGACATTCAGCAGTCTCGCAAAAGCGTATAACAACGCATGCCCTGCGAAATCTTCTTCGTGCCACATGCGGCGTCTTTCCGGTCTTTCCGCTGGAAGTGGCGCCATCTCGCCGCCGACGGCAGCGTCAAGGATGAATCGAAGGAGAGCTACGAGCTCTACTACGAGTGCGTCTGCGCGGCGCGCGCCTCCGGCTACCAACCCAAGATCAAGTGCAGCTAGCGCTCGCCGGGGCCTAGCGGGAAGACGTTTCCCGCGGCGCTCTGCGTGAGCCTGGCGATCACCGCGGCGAGCTCCTCGGCCTGAACCGCGAGCCGGCGTTTGGCCGGCGTTCCGTCGAAGAAGTGCAGCTCCCGGCCAGAGTCCAGGAAGCGTCCCTTGCTCGGGTCGTCGCGCACGAGCCTCGGCGGCAGGGCGGGGTCCTCCGCGCAT
>JBJMWH010000515.1:0-6480 GCA_045810245.1 Burkholderiales bacterium
ACCATGCGCTTGACCGGCGAGCCCGCCTGAGCGGCGAGCGCCATGCCGATGAGGCCGCCCATCGACGTGCCGACCCAGCTTACCGACTCGACGTCGAGCCGCGCGATCAGCGTCACCATGTCGGCCGCGTACTGCGGCACGCCGTAGAGCATCGGGTCGGGCAGTCGCTCGGAGTCGCCGCGCCCGGCGACGTCGGGGCAGACGACCCGGAACCGGCCGCAGAGCGCACGCGCCAGCGCGTCGAAATCGCGGCTGGTGCGCGTGAGCCCGTGGACACAGATCACGACATCGCGGTTTCGCGTTTCGCCCCATTCGAGATAGGCCATGCGGTGCAGCCCCTTGGGCGAGGCGCACTGCACCGAGCGGCGACGCGCCTCCCCGGCTACGTCCGCTTCAGCCATTGCCCGATCAGCGCCTCGCGCGCCTCGGTCGCCTGCGCATCGAGCGAGGAGAAGCGCAGGCCGCGATCGCGGACGAGGTGCAGCTTCTCGGCGCGCAGATTCGCGCCGTGCACCGGATAACCGTAGTTCGCGTAGCGCGCGCGCTCGAGCACCGCGTCCTCCTCGTCGTACCAGATCCATTCCTCGACGAAGGCGAAGGCCACTTCCTCGAGCGCCTCGTCCGGCGAATCGGGGCCGACCAGCTCGAGCCCGCCGGCGTCGCGGTAGCGGAAGTAGGTGTGCCGGTCGGCGCTCGCCGCATAGCCGACCAGCTCGCCCTCGCGCCGGCTGCAGGCGACGGCGAGCTCGAGCCGGCCGTTCGGCTCGATCGAAACGTCGAGCAGCATGCCCGCCGCGAGCTCCGGCGGCTGCTGCACGAGGCGCCCGTTCTCGATCAGCGCGCGCCCGCGCACGCCGTCGTGCTCCCATTCGGCCTCGACCTGGAGCTCGGGAAAGTCCGCCGAGGCGGCGGTGAAGGCCGGGAACGGAATGCCCTTGCGCGGCGTGAAGCGGTATTCGAGCACGCCCTCGGCGTGGTGCTCGCTGTAGTCCTCGGCGTCCTCGTCGCGCACCATCAGCCAGCGCAGGCGCTCGCGGAAATCCACGAGCCGCCCGGCGCCGGTGACGCGCACGACCGCGGTGAACATCAGCCCTCGTACTTGAAGGAGAGCGACACGCGCGCGCGGAACTGGACCACCTTGCCGGCGTCGTCGAGGCGCATGTCGAGCTTGGTGACCTCGGCGATGCGCAGGCTCCGCAGCGTGCCGGCCGCGGTCTGCACGGCGTTGCGCGCGGCGTCCTCCCACGAGTTGGTGCTGGTGCCGATGACTTCGGTGACGCGATAAACGCCGGTGTCGCCCTTCTTCGCCATGGCTGTCCTCTCTCCTCGGTAGTGGTGAGTCCGGATGCGGGGTCCCGCGAGAGCATTCTATACGGGAGGCACGGCCCGCCAATAGCGCGGCCGCCGGCCGCGCTCGCCCTCGACCCGGACCTCGCCGCTTCTCAGCAGGACGTGGATCGCGCCGTCCCGGTCGGTCCGGAAAATGCTCGTCCCGACGCTCGTGTAACGCTCCAGCACTTCCGCGTTCGGATGCCCGAAGCGGTTCCGATAACCCGCGGCGACGATCGCCCAGCGCGGCGCGACCGCAGCGACGAACTCCCGGCTCGACGAAGTGCGGCTGCCATGGTGCGGCACGAGGATGACGTCTGCCCGCAATTCGGGATGATTGACAAGGGAAAGTTCAGCCAGACGCTCGATATCGCCGGTGAGGAGCATCGAGGCGCCGCCGGCCTCGATCCTCATCACGCAGCTAAGGTTATTGCGGCGCACAGGAGCCGCTTCCGGCCGAGGGTGCAGGAAGGCAAAGCGCACGCCGTCCCAGTCCCAGCTTTCGCCGGCGAGGCAGCGCCGCGGCGCGGGCACGAGCGCGTTCAGCGCGTGCGCCTGCGGCAGCGACGAGGCGAGCTCCTGCACCTCGAGGCTTTCGAGCACGCTCAGCGCGCCGCCGATATGGTCCGTGTCCTCGTGGGTGAGAACCATGAGGTCGACGCCTCTCGACCCGGCCGCGCGCAGCTCCGGCACGACGATGCGCCCGCCGCTGTCCGCTTCGGCGCCGAACGCCGGTCCCGCGTCGTACACCAACGTGCGCGTCGCGGTGCGCACCACGACGGCGAGGCCCTGCCCGACGTCGAATGCAGTGATCCAGGCCTCACCGGGCGAGGGCGCTGCGGGTGCCAGCAGGAACGCCGGCGCCATCAGCGCGAGCCCGTAGCCGCGCCCGGGCACGCCGCGAGGGGCGAGCACCCAGACCGCGCCAGCGAGTGCGAGCGCCACGGCCCAAAGCGCGGGCGCGTGCTGCTGCCACAAGGCGCCCGGCAGCGCCGCGCAGAACTCGAGGAACTGAAGCAGCCATTCGACGAGGCGCGCGCCAAGCTCGAGGATGAAGTCGACCGGGATCGCCGCGGCGAGAAGCGCGAGCGGCGTCACGATCACGGACACCACCGGGATCGCAACCGCGTTGGCGAGCGGGCCGGCGATTGAGACCTGGCCGAAGAGCAGGAGCACCGCCGGCGCCAGCCCGACTGTGATCGCCCACTGCACCCGCACCCATTGCGCGACACGGCCCTCTCGGCCGGTCCAGCCGGCCGCGACATAGAAGATGAGCGACACCGCCGCGAAGGAGAGCCAGAACCCCGGCGAGAGCGGCGCCCAGGGGTCGGCGACGAGCACCACCGCAGCCGCCAGCGCCAGGGTGCGCACCGGCCAGGCGATGCCGCCGGTCCAAAGGGCGATCGCGACCACGCTCACCATGTAGCAAGTGCGCTGCGCCGGCACCGCGAAGCCCGCAAGAAGCGTATAGCCGAACGCGCCTACGATCGCCGCGGCCGCACCGGCGTTGCGCGCAGGCAGGCGCAGCGCGAGCCATGGAACCCGCCGCCAGAGCGCCGAGACGAGCCATCCCAAGAGGCCCGAGACGAGCGTCACGTGCAATCCGGAGATGCTCATGAGATGGGTGACGCCGGTGCGGCTGAAAAGCCGCCATTCCTCCGCGGCGATCGCGCGCTGGTCGCCTACGGCGAGCGCGGAAAGGATCCCTGCGGCCGGGGTCGCGCCGAGCACCGCGTGGAAGCGTTCGCGCACGGCTTCTCTCACCTGCTCTACCCGATCCAGGGCTGAACCGCGCCGCCCCAGCAGGTGCTGCTCGCCGCGCTGGCGCACGTAGCCGGTCGCACCGATGCCGCGCTCGAGTAGCCAGGCTTCGTAGTCGAACCCGTTCGGATTGAGGTTGCCGTGCGGCCGGCGCAGCCGCACGGTGAAGAGCCAGCGCTCGCCGGGGTGCACCGCGCTTGAGAGGAGTGCGGGCTCGGCCTCAGGTTGCGAGTTGAGCTGCATGCTGCGGTACCACCACAGGAGGATGCGGCGCGGCACGCGCTCGCCGCGCGTAGCCGATTCGAGCTCGAACTCGAAGCGCACCCCGCGCTCGCCCTGCGCAGGCAGCCCGGAGACCACGCCCACCACCTCGATATCGCGCCCTTCGAGCTGCGGCGCGAGCCACTCGCCCATGCGCAGCTCGGCGCAATACGCGGCCCAGAAAAAGCCGGCTCCGAACGTGACGATCGGTAGGAGCCGCCGGTATCTCAGCCCGAGGACAGTGACTGGGACGAGCGCGAGCGCCCAGACGAGCGGAGGCAGCACGGCCTGCATCTGCAGGAAGACCACCCCGGCTGCGAACGCGAGGACCGCGCAGGTCATCTAGAATCAACGCGTGCGGCGGCCTCGCGGCTGACCCGCGCGCACCATGCCGCGAAAGTTTCTCCGCAAGCATCTTCCCGACGTCGCCACGGTGCGCTCCTACCGCGTGGTGGGGATGTTCGGCACCTGGCTGCACCATCCGAACCTGTGGTGCCTCAACCGGCGCTCGGTGCCCGGGGCGGTGGCGATCGGGCTCTTCTGCGGGCTCATTCCGGGCCCGCTGCAGATGCTCGGCGCGCTGCTGGTCGCCATTCCGCTGCGAAAGAATATCCCGGTGGCGCTGCTCATCACGCTCTACACCAACCCGTTCACGATCGTGCCGCTCTACATGCTCGCCTACGGCTACGGCCAGGTTCTGCTCGGGGCGACACCGCAGGGCAAGATCCCGCGCGAGCTTTTTCTCTGGGACTGGTCGGACATCATCACTTCGCTGCACGACCTGATGGCGTGGACGCTTTCACTGGGCAAGCCGCTCGCAGTGGGCCTGCTCGCGCTCGCGCTCACCCTCGCCGCAGTGGGCTACGTGCTGACCGAGCTCGGCTGGCGCGCCTACGTGGTGCTCGCCTGGCGGGCGCGCGCGAAGAAGCGGGCGAAATAAATGGGGTCAGATCAACATTACCGATAGCTGCGCGCCGCCGGTAATGTTGATCTGACCCCATTTATTTTCTATTCCAGAAGCTCGCGCTCGACGTCCTCGATGCGGGTGTGCCGCACGTCGCGGCCCTTCACCATGTAGACCACGTACTCGGCCATGTTTTTGGCGTGGTCGCCGATGCGCTCGACCGCCTTGGCGATGAACAGGATCTCGAGCGAGCGGGTGATGGTGCGCGGGTCTTCCATCATGAAGGTGATGAGCTGGCGCATGATGGCGCGGAACTCGTCGTCCACGGCCTGATCCTGCTTCACCACGCGCATCGCCTCGGACACGTCGAGGCGCGCGAACGCGTCGAGCGACTGGCGCAGCATCGCCGTGGCGCGGTCGGCGACGTGCGAGAGATCCAGGCGCGGC
Source organism: Burkholderiales bacterium (assembly GCA_045810245.1). GTDB lineage: Bacteria > Pseudomonadota > Gammaproteobacteria > Burkholderiales > SG8-39 > SCGC-AG-212-J23. The sequence goes on from JBJMWH010000515.1 coordinate 4,703, forward strand.
ATGTGCTGGCGGTCGGCGGTATGGATGAGCTTCGCCATGCGCGCGATCTTCTGCGCCTCGTCGCCGATGCGCTCGAGGTCGGTGATGGTCTTGATCACCGCCACGAGCAGGCGCAGGTCCCCCGCCGCGGGCTGGCGCCGCGCGATGATGTGGCTGCAGGCCTCGTCGAGCTCGACCTCGATGGCGTTGACCCGGTGGTCCTCGCCGATCACCTTGTCGATGAGCTCCATGTCGCCGGAGATGAGGCTCTCCATCGCGCGCGTGATCTGCTCTTCCACCATGCCGCCCATCTGCAGCACGCGGGAGCGCACGCGCTCGAGCTCGGCATCGAACTGCTTTGACGTGTGTTCAGCCATGACCGGCCAGCCTATCAGCCTGGGATGACCGAAATGTTACGCTTTTCTGGCGATCAAGGTTCTCACCCCGCCGGGCTCGGCGAGGAGCAGCACGTCGGCCGGCCGCTGTGCGAAAAGTCCGTTGGTCACCAGGCCGGCGAGGTTGTTGAGGTCTCTCTCGAGCTCGGGCGGGTTGAGGATCGTCAGGCCGTGGCAATCGATGACCACGTTGCCGTTGTCGGTGGTGAAATTCGCGCGCAGCTCGGGCGAGCCTCCGCGCTTCACGATCTCGCGGCCGACATAGCTGCGCGCCATCGGGATCACCTCGAGCGGCAGCGGAAACCTGCCGAGCACCGGCACCAGCTTCGAGGCGTCGCAGATGCAGACGAACTTCGCCGCCACCGCGGCGACGATCTTCTCCCGCGTCAGCGCCCCGCCCCCGCCCTTCACCATGTGCAGGTGCTCGGTCACCTCGTCGGCGCCGTCGACGTACACCGGCAGCTCGTTCACGCCGTTCAGGTCGAACACCCGGATGCCGTGCGCCTTCAGCCGCTGCGCGCTCGCCTCCGAGGCGGCCACCGCGCCCTCGATGCGGCCCTTGATGCTGGCGAGCGCGTCGATGAAGAAATTGACCGTCGAGCCCGACCCGACCCCGACCACCTTGTCTTCGACGACATGGCGCAACGCGGCCTGCGCCACGGCTTTCTTCAGGTCGTCCCGAGTCACTTCTTTCTCTGCGGTGGCAGATCGGTGCAGACGCCCTCGAAGGCTTCGGCCGCCATGCCGACCGACTCGCTCAGCGTGGGATGGGGGTGGATGGTCTTGCCGATGTCGGTGGCGTCGGCGCCCATCTCGACGGCGAGCGCGAGCTCGCTGATGAGGTCGCCCGCCCCCGTACCGACGATGCCGCCGCCGAGGATACGATGGTTGTCGGCGTCGAAGATGAGCTTGGTGAAGCCCTCGTCGCGCGCGTTGGCGATGGCGCGGCCGGAGGCCGCCCACGGGAACTTGGCGACGCCGACCTTGGTGCCTGCCTTCTTCGCCTCCTCCTCGGTCAGCCCGACCCAGGCGATTTCCGGATCGGTGTACGCCACCGAGGGAATGACGCGCGCATCGAAGTAAGACTTCTGGCCGGCGGCCGCTTCTGCCGCGACATGCGCTTCGTGCACCGCCTTGTGCGCCAGCATCGGATTGCGGGCGACGTCGCCAATGGCATAAATGTGCTGCACGTTGGTGCGCATCTGCGAGTCGGTCTCGATGAAGCCGCGCTCGCTCACGGCAACGCCCGCCTTGTCGGCGGCGATCTTCTTGCCGTTCGGCGTGCGGCCGACCGAGACGAGGATCATGTCGTAGGTCTGCGCCTCCGCGCCCTCGAAGGTCACCTTCAGTCCCTTCGCGCTCGCTTCCACCTTGCTCGTCTTGGTCTTGAGCATGATGTTGTCG
>JBJMWH010000516.1:0-4188 GCA_045810245.1 Burkholderiales bacterium
GAGCGCCACGGCACCTACAGCTTTCTCTTCTGGGATTGCGACGACAACGCCTGGGAAATCCTTTCCAACCCGAGCGGCGGCTACACCTGGATCTTCGAGCAGGGCGACCTCGAAGGCCGCGGCCACTTCGAGAAAGGCTTCCGGCACAAGCGGCCGGACGACGAAGCGAAGACCTAGTTGAAGGCTACACCGGTGAGTAGCCGGCAAGCTGCTCGAGCTTGGGCGCGACGAGCTTCTTCCAGTCCTCGGCGTCGTCGAAGTAGAGACCTGTCATCACCAGGAAGTAGGTCTTTCGCCCGTCGCGCACGGTGAAGATGTTGCCGAGAGGCTTGTCGCCTTTGACGAGGAGGCGGAGCTTGCTCCGGTCGTTGCCGGATTTCATGCCCAGCTCGCGTTCCTCGACGCCGCTCGCCTTGAGGCCGATGATCATGCCGACCGCCTCGGCGCCTTCGTTCAGCGCGGCATCGGAGTCGCTTCGCGCCACGGAAACGCTCGCGTAGATGAACACGCGCCGCCGCTCGCTCTGGTCCGGCTGGAATTCATACTTGAGCTGGTAGGCGCCGTCGATCTGCCTGCTCTTCGAGAATTTCTCGTAATTCGCCGGGTCGTCGTACCGGAAGCCGTAGCGGACCAGGTCTGCGGGCCGAAGGAAAAGGCTCTTGTCGGCCTCGGAAAGCGGCTCCTCGGTGCTGCATCCCAGGAGGCCGAAGAGAAGCAAGCCGGCCAGAGTCGCGCACGTGCCGAATCGCATTTGCACTGCATCCCCCTTTTTGCGTATCGGTCCGCGACACGCTACGCCGAAGGGGACTGCGGGCGCTATGTACTTTGCCTCCGCCTGCAACAGGGAATTACTTGGCTTTCCTGGACTGCGCTGTGCGGACGTACACGTGGCGATCGGCGCCCCAGGTGCTGCCGCGGCCGGCGCGCGGGCCGATGTCGGCCTGCTCGACCCGACGGCCGTCGACATAGACCTCGGCGAGGATGCGGCCGTAGCGGTCGTGTCCGTGCGTGACGAGTCCCACTTCGCGGTTCTGCACCAGGGCCTGCATCTTCCTCTTCGCCGCGCTGCCGCCGGGCTGGTTCATCTCGGCGGCGTAGACGTTGGTGAGGCGCACCTTTTGGCGGTTGCAGACGAGCGTGTCGCCGTCGATCGCGATGCACCGTTCTGCCCACGCGGAATTGCTTAGAAGGGCTAGAAAGGCAAAGGCGAAAAGCCTCCTCACTCGGGGCGAGAGCCGGTGAGCTTGCGGTACTGAGCCATGTGCCGGATCGCGTCGCGCGGCATGTCGAGCTCTTCGCAGAGGAGCGCGAGGTTGTAGTGGCAATCGGCGAAGCCGGGGTTGGCGCGCACCGCGACTGCGTAGACTTCGACCGCCTCTTTCTTGCGGTCCATGTCGACGAGCAGCACGCCGAGGTTGTAGAGCAGGAGCGGCTCGCTGCCGCACGCCGTGATGGCGGCGCGGTATGCCTGCTCGGCCTCCTCCAAGCGGCCGGCCTCGTGCAGCAGCCAGCCGCGGTTCACGTGCGCGTCGACGAGCTTCGCATCGAGCTTGATCGCTTCGGCGTAGGCTTGCAGCGCGGCCACCGGGTCGGTTTCCTCGAGATCGATGCCGCGGTCGAACCAGTCGTTCGCCGAGGCCCTGGGCGCCGCGGGTTTGCGCTCCATGATGCTCAGCGAGCCGTTGGCCGGGTCGCCCTCGAAGGCGAGGAGATACTGCCCCGACTCGGCCTGCCAGCGGCTCGCGCCCTCTTTCACTACGACCCTGTCGGCAACCGCGCAGATGGACAGGCCCGAGAGCGGCATGGCCTGCGGAAGATGGCGGCGCAGCTCGCGCACGGAGCGCGTGATGCGCTTGGCCGGCACCTTGGCGGCCACCAGCGCCTGCGCGGTGCGCAGCACGATGAGATCCTGGAACGAGAAGCGCCAGGCCTTGCGCGGGCCGCGCGCCGGGGAGACGAAGCCGGCATCGATCAGGGCGCGTATGGTGCTGCGCGGCAAACGCAGGAGCTTCTCAACCTCCCGCACGCCATATTGATGCACGGTGCCCTACTTCTTCGCCGCCTTCTTTCCCGCCGTCTTCGCCGGCTCGGCTTTCCTGGCGGGCTCGGCCTTGCGCGCCGGCTTCTTCTCGAGGCTCGCGCGCAGGGCCTCCATCAGGTCGATCACCTGGCCGCCGCCCGCCTCGGGCGTCTCGGCCAGCGTGATCTCCTGCCCTTCGACCTTCTTCTGGATCGCTGCCTCGATGCGCTCGCGCACCTCGTCCTTGTAGGCGCTCGCGTCGAAGGACTCGGAGGCCTGCTGCTCGATCAGCTGCTGCGCGAGCTTGAGCTCGGCGTCCTTCACCTCGGTCTTCGGGATGTCGATGTCCTTGATCGAGCGCACCTCGGCGGCGTAGAGGAGCTGCTGCATCACCAGGCCGTCGGAGCCGTCCTTTTCGATCGGCCGGATCATCACGATGTACTGCTTGCCGCGCGCGGCCCAGCGGCCGAGCGCGCAGCGGCCGGACTCGTGCAGCGCCCGCGCCAGAAGCGCGTACGGCTTGGCGCCTCCCTTGTCGGGCGCGAGATAGTAGGCCTTGTCGAAGTAAATCGGATCGACCGACTCGATCGGCACGAACTCGGTGATGTCGGCGGTTTGGGTTCCCGCCTCCTCCATCGCCTTCAGCTCGTCCGGCGTGAACATCACGTACTGATCCTTGATGAACTCGTAGCCCTTGACCATCTCCTCGCGCGCGACCGGGATCTCTTCCTTCACGCACAGATACTGCTGCTTGAGCCGCGAACCGCAGGCTTTGTGCAGCAGGTTGAAGGAAATCGCCTTGGATGCCTCGGTAGCGGAGAAGAGCTTCACCGGGATGGACACCAGCCCGAAGGAGATAGTCAGAGACGCGATCGATCGTGCAGCCATGTTGTTATCCTTTTTTCAATCTCACGCCTTCACCCGCTCCAGGGCCTGTTCGAGGCTGTGCTTGTCGCTCAGGGCGCCGCTCCAGCGGTCCCCCGTCTTCGCCAGGCGCTCGGCCGCGTTCGTGATCCTGAAATCCAGCGGATGCGCCGCTGCGAGCTCTTCCCAGCTCAGCGGCATCGACACCGGCGCGCCCGGAGCACCTCTCGGCGAATAAGCCACGTTCAGCGTCTTGCCGCGGACGTTCATATTGTAGTCCATAAAGATTTTTCCCGTTCTCTTGGGCACGCTCCACTCGAGGGTGATGTCCTTGGGGTGGGCGCGCATGAGGTGCCGACCGACGAGCTCCGACACGTCCCGGGCGGCCTCGAAATCGATGCTGCGCCGGATCGGCACGAACACATGCAGCCCGGTCTTGCCCGAGGTCTTCACCACCGGCTCGAGCGACATGCTGTGCAAAAGCTCACGCAGCCAGAACGCCACCTCCTTGCCCTTTTCGAACGCCACGGTGTTCAGCTCGGGCTCCTCGCCGGGCGCCTCCTTCCCGGAATAGATATACGGATCGATGTCGAACACCACGTAGTCGGGGTAGTTCAGCACCGATTCCTCCAGCGAGTCGAGCGAGGAGGCGTAGTCGGTGCTCTGCGAGGCCACGTCCGGAGCGGGTCTGGCGCGCGAATGCCAGACGTGCAACTCGAGCGTTCCCGACTGGGCGAGCCAGAGCAAGGTCGGCAGGTTGTTGCATAGCAGGTAGTCGTGGCTCTCGTCCTTGTGCCCGGAGAACACCGTAATCGTCTCGACGAACGACGGCCGCTCCTGCTCCCAGTGCTTCTGGAAGAAGCGCTGACCGTGGATGCCCTCGGGCATGCGGATCATGGTGAGGGGACGGTCCGCGAGATGCGGCAGGATGTGTGGCGAGACCCCGGCGAAGTAGCGGATCAGGTCTCGCTTGGTGAGCGCCGGCTGCTTCAGCGCCGCGTCCGCGGGCCAGTACACGCGGTCGAGGTGGGTGAGCCGGATCTGGTGCGGGCCGACCGCGAGGGTGAGTGCGTTCTTCGTACCCTCGAGCTGTTGCAGGATCTCGCTGATCTCATCCGACCCAGCGTGGCTCGTCGCCGGTTTTGAGCTCGGCGTTCTGGCCACCTCCCGCGGTTCGATGTCATCCCGCAGGCGCAGGAAAACCGGCGCGCGAAGGCTGCCATCGTCGGTCCAGTTCTGGAACTTCACCTCCGCCACGAGCTCGGGCTTCACCCACTGCGTCGGCGCGTTGAGCGGCGGCTTCT
>JBJMWH010000517.1:0-6401 GCA_045810245.1 Burkholderiales bacterium
TTCCAGCCCGGTCGCGGGCGGCTTGGCGCCCTGCATCGGGCCGCCCGGCGGGTTCGGCGCGGCGGCGCCAGGTGCCTGGGTGCCTGCGGCTCCGCTCGCCGCGCCCGTGGCGGCGGGTTTCGCCCCAGGAGCAACAGCCGCGGGCGGCGGCGTGTGGATGAATTTCCATTCGGAGTACTTCTGCGCGCCTTCGAAGATCGCGTCGCGCACGCGGAAACCGGCGACCTTGAGCGGGGCGACATCGGAAGCGCTCGCCACACCCTGGACGCCGCCGTCGGCGCCCTTGATGACCAGGAATTCCTTCCCGGTCATGGGATCGGGAAAGAGCTTGCGCAGGTGGCGCGTGGTACCCGGCTGGCGCGGGTCCTTCAGCAGGTCTTCGATCTGCCGTGGGTACATCTTGTTCGGCCCCGGCGTCGCGAGATAGTAGAGGCCGATGGCGCGGCGGTACTGGTTGCCGATGAAGAGAAGCTCGGCCTCCTTTTCCCGGCGTGCCGAGGTCTCCCAAGTCTCGCCGACGATCGCGAGTCCGCCGAGGAGGATGGCGACGATGAACATCACCGTGAGGTAGGTGATCCCCGCCTGTCGCAGCGATGCCCGGGCGCGCCTCACCATTGCGAATATTCGCTGCCGTCCTTGCTCTTGCCGGCGGCGCCGCTCTTGATGTCGTAGACGCCGCCTTTGGTCTGGTCCTCGGGCTGCACGATCATCCAGGTCGTGGTGCTTTCGGTGAGCGGGTCGACCGGCACGCGGCGCAGGTACTTGTCCGTGGCGAGCGAGTCGAGCGATTCCGGGTAGCGCCCCTTGTCGGCGTAGTAGCGCGAGATCGCCTCGCGCATCTGGTGGAGGTTTTCCTTGAGCACCGCTTCCTTCGACCTGTCGATGCTGCCGAAGTAGCGCGGCAAAGCGAGCGTGAGGAGCAGCGCCACGATCGTCATCACCACCAGCAGTTCAATCAGCGTGAAGCCGAACGAAAAACGTGGTCTGTCCCTGATTTCGGCCTTTTCTACCATTCCTTGTAGGGGCGGCCGTTGATGCCGGTGCCGGTGGCGAGCGAGAAGACGTCGAACAGGTCCTCGCCTTCCTTCGGGTCGTCGGGCGGGCTCTGGTAGGCGCGCTTGCCCCAGGTCTCGGCGTTGGTCAGCGTCTCGGAGGTGGCGAAGGGGTCGCGCGGGATGCGGCGCATGAAGTAGATCTTGTCCCGCTTCGGGCTTTTCTGATCCTCGACGCCCTTCACCAGGTCGTCCAGGCGCTTCGGATAGCCGGTCTCGTTCGGGCTTTTGGTGAGGCGCCCGTCGTCCCAGGCCTGCTTGTACGCGTCGATGCCGTCGCGGATCTCGCGCAGCGAGCGGCGCAGGTCCTGCTCCTTGGCGCGGGTCACGATGAGCTCGTTCAGCGGCAGCGCGACCGAGGCGAGCACGGCGATGATCGCCACCGTGATGACCAGCTCGATCAGCGTGAAGCCGCGCGAAGCGGGCGAAAAGCGCAGGGCAGGCCTCATTGCGGCGTGGGCTTGACTCCACCGAAGGGCACGAGCGTTCCGCCGGTGGGCGGCTGCTGCTGCTGGGGGATCACCGGAGCGCCCGACGTCTCGGGCGTCGGGCCCTGCGGCTGCGGCTCAGCCGGGATGGGCGCGAGCGGCGCCGCGCCCAGGCGCGGCACGCCGGTCGAGGCCTCGGTGCCGGCGGCGAACTCGACGGAGCTGGCATCGGGCCGGATGAGCGCACGCGCGAGGTGCGGCGTGATGAGCAGCATGATCTCGGTGCGGTTGCGGGTGTCGTTGGTGTTCGAGAACAGGCGCCCGACGATCGGCAGCTCGCCCATGCCCGGAACCCGGTCGGCGCTGCGCCGGTCCTCGCGGCTGATGAGGCCCGCGAGCACCTGCGTCTCGCCGTCCTTCAGCCGCAGGACGGTCGCGGCATTTCGCGTGCCGATCTGGTAGTTGAGGCTGTTCGATCCGACCGAGCGGATTTCCTTCACGATGTTGCTCACCTCGAGGCCGACCTTGATGCCGACCTCGTCCTCCAGAAAGATGAGCGGCTCGACCTCGAGCTTCAGACCGATGTCGAGATAGGACACCGATTCCGACACGAAGCCGCCCGTGGCCGCGGCGGTGGTGGTGATCACCGGCACGCGGTCGCCGATGTGCACGCGCGCCTTTTCCTTGTTCTTCACCCGGATGCGCGGGTTGGCGAGCACGTTGGCCGAGCCGTCGTTCTGCTTGAGGCTGAGCAGGAACAGCGGATCGGTGAAACTCAGGCGCACCAGGTCCGAGCTGCGGTTCAGCCATTCGGGGAGCGTCACCTGGCCCGGAACGCCGGCGGCGCCGACCAGGCTCCACGCAATGGTGTCGGGGAAGCGCAGGCCGAGCTGCTGCAGCCAGTTGGACGCCACCTCGATCACCTCGACCTCGAGCATCACCTCGGGCTCGGCCAGGTCCTGCGCCGCGATCAGCCGCTCCGCGAGGCGGATCGCGGCGGGCGTGTCCTTGATCACCAGCAGGTTGATCTTCTCGTCGATGAAGATGTCGCGCGTCTTCACCAGCGTGCGGATCATGTTCGCGGTCTGCTTCACGTCGGCGTTGGCGAGGTAGAAGCCCTTCACCACCAGCTCCTGGTACTCGCGCAGCTTCTGCGGCGTGTTCGGGAAGATGAACACGGTGTTGTCGTTCAGCACCTTCTGCTCGAGCGAGCTGGTGAGCAGCACCATGCGGATCGCGTCCTCGATGCTCGCGTCGCGCAGCAGGATGGTGGTGCGCTGGTCGGAGCGCACGTCGCGATCGAAGATGAAGTTGATGCCGGTGGCGCGCTGCAGCGTCTCGAAGATGTTGCGCAGGGTGACGTCGCGCAGCTCGATCGAGATCGGCTTCGGGCTCGCGGGCTTCAGCGCGGCGCTGACGATGACCGGCGGCACCAGCTTGTCGTCGATCACGCGCTGCAGGCGGCGCGCGTCTTTCTGCTGCGGGTTCTCGGTGAGCACCGGGCGCAGCACGTCCTGCGCCTCGCGGAACTTGCCGGCGCGCACGAGCTGCTCGGCCTGCGCCGCGGCGCCGGCGTGGCGCCGGTCGGTCTCGATCTGGGCGAGACCCGCGGTGGCGCGCGGGTTCGTCGCGTCGTACGACAGCACGCGCCGGTAGAGCGTCTCGGCAGCGTCGAAGCGCTGCGACTGACGTAGTTGCTCCGCCTGCGATAGCCATTGCGCAACGACGACGTCGCGCATACGGTAGTACTCGGTGCGCAGCGCGCTGTTCTCCGGAACGTCGCGCGAGGCTTTCTGCAGCACGGCGAGCGCCTCGTCGCTGCGGCCTTCGTCGAAGCGCTTGCGCGCGTCGTCGATCGGCGAGGGCCCCGTGGCGCAGGCCGCGAGCAGGAGAAAGAAGGCGAGACGGATTCGCTTCATGGCAGGTCTCCCGGGGGCCGGGCATAGATGGTGAGGCGCAGCTGCCCCTCGAGCTGGCTCTCGATCGCCCTCTTGCGCTCGAAACGCAGCGCGTCGAGCGAGGCGATCGGCATTTTCTTCAGCACCTGGCCGATGAATTCGCGGAACTGCCTGTAGTTGCCGCGGGCGGGCAGGGTCACACGGTAGGCCCACAGGCCCGACGCGCGCCGCTCCAGCCGGTACTCGCCCTGCGCGAGGTCGACGCCGGAGGTGCGCGCGAGCTCGTGCAGTTTCTGCACTTCGTCGGTGAGCTTGTCCGCGGGCGGGAAGAGGGCATAGAACCGCCGCAGATCGTCGCCACGCCCCGCGGCATGGATCGGCGGGTGTGCCTTGCGCTCCTTCAGGCGCTCGAGGGCGAGGCGCTGCGCCGCGGCGTCGGCCTCGAGCGGCGCGAGCGTGGAGAAGTAGAAGGCGGCGCAGGCAAGCAGCACGCCGACGCCGGCGATGCCCGCGATTCCGAGACGGCGCAGCAGCAGCTCGAGGCGCGCCTTCACCGGGGCTCCCGGATCGACGCCTGGACCGAGAACTGCACCGGATGCTGAGGATCTTCGCGCTGCACCTGGTGGCTGACGAGGTGCACGTCCGCAAGCAACGGCGCCTCGCCGAGCCGGCGCACGAAGCTGAACATCGCTTCGCGCTGGCGCGTCTCCGCCGTCAGGCGCAGCAGCCGGTTTTCCGCATCGGGCTGGAGCTGGAGGATCGCGACGTCGCCCGAAACCGACTGCTCGATTGTTGCGATGAGCGCCGCCCAGGGCAGGGTGAGCTGGCGCACTACGGATTCGGCGTTGCGCGCCTCCTCCTCGATCCTTTCGCGCGGGATCGGCTTCGCCGGCCGCTCGGGCGCGGTCAGGCCGCTCTGGGTCTCGAGCCTCGCGACTTCCACGCGCGTGTCGCGATAGCGCTCCCCCAGACCGGCGGCGACCACCAGCGACAAGGCGAGCACCAGCAGCCCCGGCCAGAGCGGCCGTGGTACAGGCGCGACGTAGTCGAGCTCAACGCGACGAGCGCTAATTCTTCAGTCCCTCCCTAAGCACAGTTTACCTCCGTGGCGGCGGGTTTTCGGCGGCCGCGCCAGCGTTTCGTGATCGAGCGACAGTTACATTCGTTTCCGAAAGGTGATAAGGGCAGGCATGCCTGAGAGCAGGTTCTACACGAGTTACGTTGCACGGCATCTTGCATCCGGCGTCAGGCCCCGGTGCCGGCGTCGAGAATTGCCATGAGAGCCGTCCTGCTACTTGCGATAGTCGTTTCCGTCCTGGGCTGCGGCCGCCGTGGCGATCCCGAACGCGACGCCCCCGAGAAGGCGGCGCCACCACAGGACGTCCCCGCTGCCGCTCCGACTGCAAGCCTGGCGCCGGATTGGCGGGATGCGCGCAGCCAGCTCCCGGCGCAAAACGCGCGCGGGTTGTTCCAGGGACATGAGCTGAACGCTCCGATTCAGCGCCAGCGGCGGCCGGTGCGTCCGGCCGACCCGATTCCCCCGGGCCCGTCCGGCCCGCTGCCGCCGAGCTTGACCTATGTCGGCAAGGTCGCGCGCGGAGGCGAGGGGTTCGCCGTGCTCGCCCGCGAGGAGCGCGTGTACGTGGTCCGCGTCGGCGACGCGGTCGGCAACGGCTACCGCGTCGAGTCGATCAGCGAGAAGGAGGTGGTGATCCGCAACGCCGACTTCGCCATGACGCAGACGCTTTTCTTTTCGACCTCGGCGCCGAATGCGGTGCTGCCCCAGCCGGCGGACGAAGACTAGCCCACCCAGACCGAGCCTCAAAAACCGGCTAGCGATCCGGGCGCGACGAGCCGGCTCGGGACAGGATGCGTGTTACGGCAGCCCTGCTTTCCAGTAATCCTTCGACCTGCCGTTGAGGTCGTCGTGAACGACCTTCCCCCCCACGACAGTCAGCACCGAGCGCAGGTCGATGAGCTTCTCGTCAGGTACGGCGCGTTGGTCGAAGTAATCGGCCGACAGCACCATCACGTCGCCGAGCTTGCCTTCCTCGATGGTGCCGAGCTTGTCTTCGGCACTGAGGAACCAGCCGTTATTCGACGTATACAGCCTCAACGCTTCATTGCGCCCCAGCGTCTGACCGGCGTTGATGAGCTGGCCGCGCGCGTTCTTGCCCGTCACGACGTAGTAGAGGTTTACCCAAGGACTCATCACGGAGATCTGCATGCCGTCGGAGCTCATGCCGACCGGGATGCCGCTCGCGAGGATGTCGCGGAAGGGCGGGCCGTTGTTGGCCGAGTCTCCGGTGAGCCAGCGCCAGCCGCCAAGCACGCTCACTCCGCCGCCGAGGTTCTTCAGCTTCTGCAAGTATTCGGGCGTGATCACGGGCACGTGCGCAAGCACCCAGCGCAGCTTCGTGATCCCGTCCGGGACGCGGTCGGGATTGGCCGGGTTGGTCAGCTCGTCGTTCACCGTCTGCCAGCCGTCGATGATCACCTTCCAGTCGAGCGGCAACCCGGGCAGGGCGAACACCGGGAAGTTGAGCGAGTGGTTCTCGTTGCGCCATTGCGCCTGCGCGACCAGCCGAGTGCCGTTGAACCACGTAGGCGTGCCCGGCGCTAGGAAGTTGTCCGCCGTGAATTCGCCGATGCCGAGCACGTGCAGCATGTCGCTGCCGAAATCGTTCCAGCTGTTGAGCAGGCGCGCCCTCAGCTCGGGCGTGTTGACGTCCTGCTCGACGTGCAGGAAGTTGATCCAGATCCGGTTGGTGAGCTCGCCCTGCTGGGAGAGCGTGCGCACGGAGTCGTGCGCGCGATAGCGGTCGAAGTCCGCGGCGCCGTCGCTCGGGTCGCCCACCGGTAACTTGTCTTTGAACGGAAAGCCGCCCTGGTCGAGATGCGTGGTGACGCCGGTTCCCGCGGCGTAGCGCATGGCGTCGCGCAACCCCTGCAGCATGGAGTCGCGCGTCTGCATCTGGCGCAGCAGAAAAAGCGCCGTGGTGCACGGCGTCGCGACGCCAAAC
>JBJMWH010000518.1:0-5450 GCA_045810245.1 Burkholderiales bacterium
TCTTCCCCGGCGTGAGATTCACGTCCGCAGCGCCGTGCGCGGCGTCCTCGGGCAGCTCGGCGAGCAGGTAGCCGATGAACCGCTCCTCGCCCGAGCGCAGCGTGTAGGCCTCGACGTCGCGCACCAGGCCGTGCAGCCGGCGCGCGAGGCCCGCGATCATGCGCCGCCCGAACGGGTTGGACCCGAGCTCCTCGAACACCGCCTGCTTGGCGACGTGCAGCAGCATCGAGTCGGAGAGCGCCTGCGCGAACACGACGTAGGCCTTGTCGAGAAACATCAACGCCTCGCCGAAGCTCTGGCCGGGGCGGATGATCTCCACCACCTTCTCCACGCCTTGCGGCGAGGTAAAGGCGAGCTTCACCTGCCCGTACACCACGAGGTGAAAGCCGGTGCACGGGTCGCCGCACTGGACGATCGACTGGCCCTTGTCGAAGTAAAGCGGCACCGTGGCCGCCGCGATGCGATCGAGCTCGGCCGGGCCCATTTCCGAGAACATCGGAAGATTGGCGAGGAACGCGCGCGTCTTGATCTGTGGCGGCCGTCTTGCCATGTCAGCGGCTGGTGCCTTCGGCGCGCTCGATCTTGCGGGGGTTTCGACGCTTCACTGCGCTTCGGGTTCGAGCAGCAAGCCGAGAAGGACTGTCGCGTGTTCCATGCATCGAAGGATGCCGCCGCGACGCGAGCCCGGATTTAACCTGGATCAAAGTCGCTCGCCTCACTGACTTTAGAGTGTCGCCATGAGCCTCGCCTCGGCGGCGGATCACGCCCATTTCGCAGGCAGCCTCGCGCAGAGCTGCCGCGGCGCGAGAACACTCAGTTGACCTTGAAAGGAGCGTGCTATGACGAGAAGCGACTGTTGGCTAGGCCTCCTTGTATGCGTGGCGGTTCCCGCGATGGCGGCCGACCCGGCCACGATCGACTGGACGAAGATCCCTTCGGCGAGCGTGATGCTCTTCTATCCCGGCCAGTCCTCCTACGAATGGCTTAGCGGCAACGACCACGGCAAGGGCAAAGGCGCGAAGGCGGTGCGCGAGGGCGGAACCTGCACCAAATGCCACGAAGGCGACGAACGCGCGATGGGCGAGCGCATCGTCAAGGGCGGGCCGCTCGAACCCACTCCGGTCAAGGGAAAGAACGGCACGCTCGAGCTGATAGTGCAGGCGGCCTACGACGCGAACAACGCCTATTTCCGCTTTCAGTGGAAAACGCACAACCCGTATCCCGGCACCGAGCACCAGTACCTGCGCTTCGACGGCAAGGAGTGGAAGGTCTACGGCTATCCGAAGCTCGACCAGGTGGTTCGCGAAGGCAAGGAGCCCGGGATCTACGAGGACCGCCTGACGATGATGATCGACGACGGCAAGGTGCCGGGGTTCGCCCGGCAGGGCTGCTGGCTCACCTGCCACGACGGCGCGCGCGACATGCAGCGCCCGGTTTCGAAGGAACAAGCCGGCGCCAATTCCCTGCTCGGCGCGCTGAAGAAGAGCGACCTGCGCAAGTACCTCCCGTCCACGCGCCAGGATCCCGCGAAGTGGGAAACGGGCAAATCGCTCGAGGAAATCGCCAAGATCAAGGCGGCGGGCGGCTTCGTCGACCTGATCCAGTGGCGCGCGCACCGCTCGCACGGCGTGGGGATGGCCGACGACGGCTACGTGCTCGAATACCGCAATTCCGACGCCGGAAAGGACATGTTCGGCAGCAACGCCGATCCGGCGACCCACGCGCCGCGGTTCATGTGGGACCAGGCCAAGGCAGGATACCGGGCGATCACTGCGGATCAGCTGCGCAAGGGCGAGCACTTTCTGATCCGCGAGACGAACGCGGTGCCGTTCGACCCGAACGCCGGTTGGAAGCCCGGAGACCTGATCCCGGACTATGTGCTCAGCCGGAAAGACGCGGCGGGCTCCGCCGCCGACAACAACGCGCTCGCCTCATGGAAAGACGGCGAATGGCAGGTGACGCTGGTCCGGCCGCTCAACCTCGCCAACGCCGACGACAAGCCGTTGAAGGAAGGCGGCGTCTACAGCGTGGGCTTCGCGGTGCACGATGACAACATCACCACCCGCGGACACCACGTGTCGTTCGTGCGCACGCTCGGTATCGGGGCCAACGGACAGATCCGCGCCGTGAAGCTGCCCTAGAGCGCAGCGGCAGCGGCCAGCTCGGCGACGACGCGGCGCACGTCCACCGGAAGGAACGGCTTCTCGATCACGGGGCGGCCGCTCGCGGCGGCGAAGTCGCGCAGCGCCGAGGTGAGCGTGTCGCCGGTCACGAACACCACGCGCGCGGCGCGCTCGGGCCAGCGCTCCTCGATCTGCTGGTACAGCGCGCGGCCGTCGAGGTCGGGCATGCGGATATCGGTGAGGATCACGTCATAGCGCTCGCTGGCGAGGCGCTCCAGCGCCTCGCGCCCGGAGCTCGCCGTGACCACGCGATGGCGCGCCTCGGTGAGGATCTGAGTCAGGGCTTCCCGGATTTCCGCCTCGTCGTCGACCACCAGGATCCGGCAGCGTTGCGCACGCGGCGCGCCTTCCGGTCCGGGATCGGCATGCGCCGGGCCGGCCGCCCCGACCGGCAGCGTGATGCGGAAGACGGCGCCGCCGTCGGGGGGGAGTCGACCGTGAGCGTACCTCCGTGGGCTTCCACGATGCCGAGGCTCACCGCCAGCCCCACCCCGGTGCCGACGCCGATCGGCTTGGTGGTGAAGTACGGCTCGAACACGCGCGCGCGCAGCTCCGCCGGAATGCCGGGTCCGCTGTCCGCGACGCTGATCTGGACCGCCTCAAGCCCCGGGTCGTGGCGCGTGGTCACGCGGATGCAGCGCGATCCCGGATGATCCTGCAGGGCGTGCTGCGCGTTGATGACGAGGTTGAGCAGGACTTGGTGGAGCTGGTCTGCGTCGGCGTGGATCGGCGGCACGGCCCCGAGGTCGAGCGCGACTTCGATGCCGCTGGTGCGCACCGCATAGGCCGTGATGTCGAGCGCGGCGGTCACCACGTCGTTGATCGCCACGCGGCCTCGCTCGGGCCGCTGCTGGCGCGCCATGGCGAGGAAAGTGCGCACGATGCGCGCGCAGCGGTCGGCCGCGGCGCGGATCTTCACCGCCGCGGCCCGGGTGGCGGGATCGCCTTTCTCCTCGAGCATCACCGCTCGCGCCACCACCACCGAGAGCGGATTGTTGAGCTCGTGTGCGACTCCTGCGAGGAGCGATCCAAGCGCGGCCAGCTTCTCGCGCTGGTACAGCGCTTCCCGCTGCCGCGTGAGCTCCTCCGCCGAGCGCTTCTCGTCGGTAACGTCGCGCGCGATGGTCAGGACGTGCGGATTTCCCTGGTACTGCATCGGGATGGCGTGGACCTCGATCTCGCGGCTCGAGCCGTCCTTATGCGTCTCGGTGATGCCGACGTGGACCGGCCTGGCGGAATCGATGCAGCGCAGGACATCGGGCCGGTAGGACGGGCCGGCGAGCCGGCTCGGCGCCGAAGCGAGGCGGTCCTCTTCGGAATAGCCGTACATGCGCCACAGCGCGGGATTGGCATCGACCATCTCGGCCCCGGCGTTCCACAGCGCGAGCCCGTCGATCGAGGCGTTGAACATCGAGCGGTACTCCTCGGCGCTGGTCTCGAGCGCCTGCTGCACGCGCGCACGCTCGGCGATGTCCTGCTGCAGGCGGGTCTGGGTCTCGGCGACCCAGATGGCCATGGCGTCGAACGCCCGGCTCAGCCGCCCGAGCTCGTCCTTGCCGCCGAGAGCGCTGCGCGCCGAGAGGTCTCCGGCGGCGAGCTGTTCAGCCGCGCGCACCAGCCGCGCGGTGCGCCGCGTAAGGAGAAAATGGACCAGCAGCCACATCGCGAGTGCGAGCGCGGTCACCCAGAGCGCCGAGTAAAGCGACTGCTGGAGGACTTGCGCGCGCGCCTCGGCTTTCGCGCGCTTGAGATCGTAGGCGAGCAGCAGGCTGCCGGCGCGCGAGGGGCGCAGCTCGTCGCCGTCGCTTCCCATCAGGATTCCGGCGTAGCCGAGCAGCGCATCGTCGCCCGGGTCGTGGGCGACCCGGGCATGGCGCTCGCGGACCGCCCGCGCCGCCTCGCCGGGGTCGAACTCGGCCACCGCCTCGGCGATCTGGCGCCCGAGCCAGGCGCGGCGGGTGGTGGCGATGACCCAGCCCCGATCGTCGGTCAGGCAGACGTACAGATAGTCGTGGTTGTGCGCCAGCACCGCGATCTCGTGCTGCGCGACGACCTGATCGCCCTTGAGCAGCAGGTATTCCAGCGTGCTCTGCAGGCGCGACATCTCCTGCGCCAGGCGCTTGCGGCTTTCCTGCTCCGCGGCACGCTCGGCGCGCGGCACGTGGTACAGGAAGTTGAACGCACTCAGCGTCGCCGCGAAGCCGAGCAGGATCAGCGGCACCGTGAGCCTGAGCGACGCCGGAACGCCGAGCGTCACGGCGGCAGGTTCGCCAGCGGTTGGGGCGCCAGCACGCTTTCGATGTGCAGCGCCTCGCGCAGGAGCTTCGCTTCGAGCATCAGGGCCATGAGCCGCTGTCCGGTCAGCACGAGCTCGGGTGCCGCTCCGCCCAGCATCTTGAGGTTTTCGCGGTGCGACGGGATGTGCAGGCCTTGAAGGGCGGCGAGGAATTGCGCGCCGCTCGTCTGCTGGCGGATACCCATGCGGCGTGCCGCGTCCTTCGGATCGAGCTTCATGTACTCGAGCGCGGCGAACCAGCCCGAGAGCAGCGCGCGGACCGCGTTGGGCTGCTTTTCGAGCACGCTGGCGCGCACGGCGACGAGGTCGACGATCTCCCCCGGGATCTGGGTGCTGTCGAAAAGCGTGGTGGCGCCGGCGCGCAGGAGTTGGACGCGGTACGGATCAAAGGTGACCGCGCCGTCGACCCGGCCTTTCTCGAACGCGCTCGGCTGCTCGTTCGACTCCAGGTGCACGACCTTGACGTCGGCCGCCTGCATCCCGTTCAGCGCAAGCGCGCGGCTGAGCACGAAGGCGCCGAGGGCGCCGCTTTCCACGGCGACCGACCTGCCCCGGAGATCCTGCATCGAGCGCATGCCGCGGCGGCCGACGACCGCGTCGGCACCGTGGGACACGTCCACCACCAGGATGGCGCGCGGCTGCAGCCCGTCCACCGCGAGGCTGAACAGCTCGTCCAGGCTGATCACCATGCCGTCGATCGCCTGGTTGCGGTAGGCGCGCAGAACCTCGCTGGCCGACGGATATTCGACGAGCTGCACGGCACTGAGATCGAGACGGCCCAGCTCGCGCGCCAGGTACAGCGGCTCGCTTCCGATCCAGACGTTGGTGCCGATCCGCAGCGCCGGCTCGGGCTCGCGCATGCAGCCGAAAAGCGCCGCCAGCAGCGCCGCGCACGCCAGAAGCCTCAGCGCCCTTCTTGCGCTCGTATTCATCGGTGCCTCAGTCTCCGTCCGGGGTGAAGAGGTAGCCTT
>JBJMWH010000519.1:0-6012 GCA_045810245.1 Burkholderiales bacterium
AGGTGGGGAGCGATACGCCTATCAGTGAAACCGCCAACAAGATTTGAGACAACCAAGAGCGGCGCCGCAGCGCGGTGTAGACGCCCATTGGGATGCCGGCGACCAGCGCGAAGAGCGCGGCGACCAGCGAAAGCTCGAGCGTCGCGGGCAGGCGCTCGACGATGAGCGTGGACACCGGGCGCACCTGCCGCAGGCTCAGGCCGAAGTCGCCGCGCAGCGCGCGCTGGACGAAGACGGCGTACTGCACGTAGAACGGCCGGTCGAGGCCGAGCAGCCTGGTGATGCGCGCGCGGTCCTGGTCGGTGGCGTCCTGGCCCAGCATGAAGGTGACCGGATCGCCCACGAAGCGAAACAGCGAAAACGCGATCAGCCCGACCGTGAGCATCACGATCAGGGCCTGGCCCAGCCGCCTCAGGACGAACGCAAGCATCGATAGCGGTTCCTGCGAGAATGGTACCAATGGTCTTCGCCGAGAAGCTGATCGTCTGGCAGCGCCGCCACGGCCGCCGCGGCCTCCCGTGGCAGGGCACGCGCGACCCCTACCGCATCTGGCTCTCCGAGGTGATGCTGCAGCAGACCCAGGTAAGCGCCGTCATTCCCTACTACGAGCGCTTCCTGCGCCGCTTCCCCACGATCGAGGCGCTCGCTTGCGCCTCGGAAGACGAGGTGCTGCAGCTCTGGAGCGGCCTGGGCTACTACGCCCGCGGCCGGAACCTGCATGCGGCCGCCAAAGCGGTCGTCTCAATGGGTTCTTTTCCAAGAAAAGCCGAGGGCATCGAGGCGTTGCCCGGGATCGGAAAATCGACCGCGGCGGCGATCGCAGCGTTCGCCTTCGGCGAGCGCGCCGCGATCCTAGACGGCAACGTGAAGCGCGTGCTCGCGCGCTTCTTCGGCATCGCGGGCTGGCCCGGCGAAAAAGCGGTCGAAAATGCCTTATGGGCGCGCGCGAACCGCCTGCTGCCGAAGGCCGGTCTCCAAACCTCTACCCAGGCACTCATGGACCTCGGCGCCACCGTATGCGTGCGTACACCGAAGTGCGGCGCTTGCCCGGTTAGCCGCGGGTGCGCGGCGCGGAAGGAAGGCAAGACAGCGGTCATTCCCGCGCCGCGTCCGCGCAAGGCGCTGCCGCAGAAAGCGGTTACCTGGCTGGTGCTCCTGGACCGGGGACAACTCCTCCTGGAGAAGCGTCCCGCGCCGGGAATCTGGGGCGGGCTGTGGTCATTCCCGGAAGCACCTGCGAAAGACATCGATGGTCACTGCCGCCGCTCGCTGGGTTGCGAAGTGCGATCCACGAAGACCTTGGAAACGCTCGAACACGGCTTCACCCACTTCCGTCTACGGATTCATCCGCTGTTGTGCCAGGTGGCGCGCGCGCCGAATGCTCAATCCCCCGGCTCGCTTTGGGTTGATATCGAGGAGGTGTCCGAGGCCGCCGTCCCTGCGCCGGTCAGGACGCTCGTCGGCCGCCTCAATGTTGCATAAGGAAAGAACGGAATACTTTTTGGGCCGGCACGACGCCTGCGGTGGTCTAGCATGCAGCTCGATGATGCGATCCGCGAGGAAATTGCGCAGGCCGCGGTTGGCTTGGGCGCGAGCGTCGCCGAAGCAAGACAGATCGCCAGCGGTCCTCGATCCCACATCCATCGCGCACTGAGTGACCTTGGCGCGGCGCCGCTGCTCCTGGCCTTGATGAATTCATGGCGCGATGCCAACGATGAGCTTGGCGTCCTGAATTCCCTGCGGGAATGGAATGGCAACGGCGACTTCAAGTTCTTCCGCCTTCCGCCTCGAAAGGGCGTCTCCGGCTAGGCTCGCACCTAAAGCCCGCTCGGCGGACGCAGAAGCTCGTTCAGCCGCTCGATGCGGATCCGCGCGTTGTCGAGCTCGAGAAGCTCCTGCTTCGCCGGAAGCGGCAGCGGAAGAAGCTCCGTGAGGCGCGCGCTCACCCACGAGGCGGAGTCCAGCCGGTGCGGCGGTTCGAACAGGCCCGATTGCTGCTCGATCACACGCTCGAGTAGCTTCACGCACCCGGCGCAGCTCTGCGGCACGGATTCGTCGGCCTCGGCATCGATCGGCTCGATCGTACCAAGCGTGAGCCCATTCGCCTGGACGCGGCGCTCGAGGATGCGAAAACGCTGCTCGCCGAGCGCCGTGACCTGCAGGACGCCCAGTTGCGGCATGTCCCAGGCCGCGATGCGCGCGAGGGTGCCGACATCGGCGGGAATCGCGGGCGTGCCGACTTCCCGGCCTTCGCGGATGAGGCACACGCCGAAAGGCGCCCGCTCGCGCAGGCAGGCCTTCGCCATCTCCATGTAGCGCTGCTCGAAAATGCGAAGCGGCAGCCGGCCGCCGGGAAAGAGCACGGTGTTGAGCGGGAAAAGCGGGACCTCGCTCATTCGGGGGTGTCTTCGTGCGCGAGGCCGCGGTGGCGCACCAGCACGCTCCAGTCCTTGCGGAAAGCCTCGGCGAGGCGCTCGACGAGGTACACCGAGCGGTGACGTCCGCCGGTGCAGCCGATCGCCACGGTTACCGAGCTGCGGTTCTCGCGCACGATCTCGGGCAGCCAGCGGGCGAGCAGGCCGCGCACGTCCTCGAGCCAACGCTCCACCGAGGGATCGCGGCCGAGGAACTCGATCACCTGGCTTTCGCGCCCGGTGAAGGGCCGCAGCTTGGGGTCGTAGTGCGGGTTGGGCAGCATGCGCGCGTCGAGCACCCAGTCGGCGTCGAGCGGGATGCCGTCGCGATAGGCGAACGATTCGAAGAGCAGCGTGAGCGCCCCGGGCCCGATGCCGAGGAGGTCGCGGATCCAGTTCTGCAGCACGCGGGCCTGCAGGTCGCTGGTGTCGATGCGGTGGCCGAGCACGGCGACGCTCGCGAGGAGGCTGCGCTCGTGCTCGATGGCCTCGGGAAGGGCGAGGTCGGTTCCGACGAGCGGGTGCTTGCGGCGCGTCTCGGAAAATCGGCGCAGCAGGGTCGGCGTACTCGCCTCGAGGTAGAGCACGCGGCCGTCGACGCCGCGGCCCTTCAGCGCCTCGATGTGCTCGGGCAGGGAGGCGAGCGCTGCGCTGCGCGCGTCGACGCTGATCGCGGCCTTCTCGTGGCCGGCCGCGGCGAGGAAGTCCGCGACCTCGAGCAGCAACGTCGCGGGGAGGTTGTCGACGCAGTAGTACCCGGCGTCTTCGAGCACGTGAAGCGCGATGCTCTTGCCCGATCCGGAGAGGCCGCTAACCAGAATGAGCTGCATCGAAGATCAAAGATCGTCGTCGTCGTCGACGTTCTGCAGCTCGCGGCTCTGGCGGGCGACGAATTCGGCCATGGAGTCGATGCCGCGCAGCTTCAGGATCTGGTTGCGCACCGCCGCTTCCACCAGCACCGCGAGGTTGCGCCCGGCGGCGACCGGGATAATGACCTTGCCGACGGTCACGCCGAGGATGTCCTCGGAGAGCGCCGCGAGCGGCAGGCGCTCGGTCGGGTCGCGTCCCAGGGCCTGGCGCTCGAGATGCGCCACCAGGCGCAGCTTCATCTTGCGCCGCACCGCGGTCTCGCCAAAGATGGTGCGGATATTGAGCAGGCCCAGGCCCCGCACCTCGAGGAAGTCCTTCAGCATCGGCGGGCACCGCCCTTCGAGGGTATTCACCGCGATGCGCGAGATCTCCACCACGTCGTCTGCGACCAGGCCGTGGCCCCGGCTGATGAGCTCGAGCCCGAGCTCGCTCTTGCCGACGCCCGATTCCCCGGTGATGAGCACGCCCAGCCCGAGCACGTCCATCAGCACGCCGTGGCGCTCCGTGGTCTCGGCAAGCGCTTTCGCGAGGTAGCGCGCCAGCACTTCGATCACGCGCGGTGCCGGCAGCGGCGAGGTGAAGAGCGGGGTGTGGGTGCGCGCCGCGGCTTCGATCAGGGCCTGCGGCGGGCTCACGCCGTCGGCGACGATGACCGCGGCGGGATGGGCCTCGAACAGGCGCCCCACGTGCGCGCCGAGGGTGCCCGCCTCGTAGGCGCCGACGACCTGGATGCTGTTGGGATGGGTGAGGTTGAGATGGCCGATGAGGGAGGCGGCCTGCGCGGCCTCGCGCCGCACGGTCGTGCCGCCTTCGCGGCCCGCTATCCAGGCGAGCGCCAGCGCCTCGCGCGTATCGTCATGCAGCCGCGCGACGTTGACCTGCAGCATCCGGCTGCCAAGCTGTGACGAGCTGGTGCAGGGCCGCCGCGTCGGGCGCCCGGCTCATGGCTTCGCGCAGCGCCTTGTCGCTGAACATCTGCGCGAGCTCGGAGAGGAGCTGCAGGTGCTTCTCGGTCGCCTTCTCGGGCACCAGGAGCACGAACACCAGCGTGACCGGATTGCCATCGGGCGCGTCGAACGGCACCGGCTGGGCCACGCGGATGAAGGCGCCCAGGGCCTCCTTGAGTCCCTTGATGCGCCCGTGGGGAATGGCGACGCCCTGGCCGAGGCCGGTGGACCCCAGGCGCTCGCGGGCGAACAGGCTGTCGAACACGACGCTGCGCGCGATCGCGTGCTGGTTCTCGAACAACAGTCCCACCTGCTCGAACAGGCGCTTTTTGCTCGACACCTGCAGATCGAGCACCACGTCCGCCGGCGCGAGAAGTTTGGCAACTAGGGTCATGAAAGGCGGGGCATCATACCCTCTTGTCGTAGCGCTTGTCCTTGTAGCGCAGGACCTGGCGGTCGAGCTTGTCGGCGAGCAGATCGATCGCGGCGTAGAGGTCGGCGTCCTCGCACTCGCAGTGCAGGTCCTTGCCGCTCACGTGGAGCGTCACCTCGGCTTTCTGCCGCTGCTTGTCGACGGTCAGGATGACGTGGGCGTCGATTACGTGGTCGAAATGCCGCGTGACCCGCTCGAGCTTCGAATGCACGTAGCTGCGGATCGCCGGAGTCACATCCAGGTGATGTCCGCTCACGCTCAGGTTCATCGCGTCTCCTTAAAGTGCCTTGCGTTGGTTGACGGGAGGAATTTGAAGCGACTCGCGATATTTCGCGATCGTGCGGCGCGCCACGACGATGCCCTGCTCGCCCAGGATCTGCGAGATGCGCGCGTCGGAGAGCGGCGCCTTGGCATCCTCGGCGGACACGAGCTGCTTGATCAGCGCGCGGATCGCGGTGGAAGAGGCGGCACCGCCGGCCTCGGTGGCGACGTGGCTGCCGAAGAAATACTTGAGCTCGAAGGTGCCGCGCGGCGTCGCCATGTACTTCTGCGTCGTGACGCGCGAGATCGTGCTCTCGTGCAGGCTGAGCGCCTGCGCGATTTCACGCAGGACCAGCGGACGCATCGCGACCTCGCCGTGCTCGAGGAAGTGGCGCTGGCGCTCGACGATCGCCTGCGACACGCGCAGGATGGTGTCGAAGCGCTGCTGCACGTTTTTGATCAGCCAGCGCGCCTCCTGGAGCTGCGACGAGATGCCGCTGCCCCCGGCGCGCGCGCCCGCGGCGAGCTCGGCGTACAGGCGATTGATGCGCAGGCGCGGCATGGCGTCGGGGTTGAGGCTCGCACGCCAGAGGTTGCGGCTCTTCTTCACGATCACGTCCGGGATGACATAGCGCGCCTCGATCTTGGCGAATGACGCCCCGGGCCGCGGGTTGAGGCTCTGGATCAGGCGCTGCGCGGCGCGTAGCGTCTCTTCGCCCGCTCCGGTCATGTTCTTCAGGCGCGTGTAGTCGCGGCTTGCCAGCAGATCGAGATGCTTTTCGGCGATGTCGAGCGCGAGGCCTCGCACGGCATCATCTTGCAGAGTTCTTAATTGAAGACAAAGGCACTCGCCGGGCGAGCGCGCGCCGACGCCCGCCGGCTCGAAGTGCTGCAGGTGGCGCAGCGCGATGCCGAGCTCCTCCATCCCGGCTTCGGCCTCGGGCGGCAGGAGCGCGGCGATTTCCTCGAGCGGCTGGGTAAGGTAACCGTCCTCGTCGAGCGCATCGATCAGCACGATCACGAAGGCACGGTCGCGCTCGTCGAGCTTGGTCAGGCTGAGCTGCGACAGGAGATGGTCGCGCAGCGT
>JBJMWH010000520.1:0-10007 GCA_045810245.1 Burkholderiales bacterium
CGTGCCGCCGGACTTCGAGTCCGGCCGGATCCAGGCCGCGGGCCTCGTCGTGGCCGAGCTCGCGCTCGACTACAGCCACGCCATGGCCGAGAAGTCCCTGCCGCAGTGGCTGCGCGAGCAGGCCATTCCCTGCCTCGCCGGCGTCGACACGCGCGCGCTCACCAAGCGCCTGCGCAGCGAGGGCTGCATGCCCGGCAAGATCGTGCACCACGGCGAGGACATCGAGTTCGACGACCCGAACCGGCGCAACCTGGTGGCCTGCGTCAGCAGTTCCGAAAAAGTCGTTTACGAGGCAAGCGCCAAGGGAAGCGGCAAGGGTAAAAGCGTGGTCGTGGTCGACTGCGGAGCGAAGGGCAGCATCATCGAGAAGCTGCGCGCGCGCGGCCTGACGGTGATCCGCGTGCCCTGGAACTACGATTTCCTGCGCGAGGACTTCGACGCCGTGCTGATCTCCAACGGCCCCGGCGATCCGAGCGCATGTGTTCCAACCATCCGCAACCTCGAGAAGGCGCTGAGTCTGAAAAAGCCCGTCATGGGCATCTGCCTGGGCCACCAGCTGATGGCGCTCGCCGCCGGCGCCCGCACCTACAAGCTCAAGTTCGGCCACCGCGGCCACAACCAGCCGTGCATCGAGGAAGGCACCGGGCGCTGTTTCATCACCTCGCAGAACCACGGCTACGCGGTCGATCCGGCCTCGCTGCCCGAGGGCTGGCACCCGTGGTTCACCAACGCCAACGACGGCTCGAACGAGGGCATGCGCCATCGCTCGCGGCCGTTCATGAGCGTGCAGTTCCATCCCGAGGCCGCGCCCGGGCCGGTGGACTGCGGGCCGCTGTTCGATCGATTCCTGGAGATGATGCGATGAAGGTCCTGATCCTCGGGAGCGGCGCGCTGAAGATCGGCGAGGCCGGCGAGTTCGACTACTCCGGCAGCCAGGCGATCAAGGCCTTCAAGGAGGAGGGCATCGATACGGTGCTGGTGAACCCGAACATCGCCACCAACCAGACCTCCGCGGCGCTCGCCGAGCGCATCTACTTCCTGCCGGTGACGCCCGAGTTCGTCGGGCGGGTGATCGAGCGCGAGCGCCCCGACGCCATCGCGCTCGGCTTCGGCGGCCAGACCGCGCTCAACTGCGGTCTCGCGCTTTCCAAGAGCGGAATATTGGAGCGCTGCAACGTCGCGGTTCTCGGCACGCCGATCAAGACCATCGAGGAAACGGAGGACCGGGCCCTGTTCGCCGCGCGCCTCGCCGAGATCGGGGTCGAGGTACCGCGCAGCGGCGCCGCGCAGACCCTCGAGGAGGCGGTCCGCCTGGCGCAGGAGATCGGCTATCCGATCATGGCGCGGGTCGCGTACGCGCTCGGCGGGCTGGGCTCGGGCCTGTGCGCCGACGAAGCGCAGCTGCGCGCGCGTGTCGCCAAGGGCCTGGCGCACAGCCCGCAGGTACTGATCGAGGAGTACCTCGCCGGCTGGAAGGAGCTCGAGTACGAGGTGGTGCGCGATCGCCACGACAACTGCATCGTGGTGTGCAACATGGAGAACCTCGACCCGATGGGCATCCACACCGGCGAGAGCATCGTGGTGGCGCCGAGCCAGACGCTCACCAATCGCGAATTCCATTTGCTGCGCGAGCTCGCGATCCGCACTGTGCGCCATCTCGGCGTGGTCGGCGAGTGCAATATCCAGTTCGCGCTGTGCCCGCGCACCGGCCGCTACCGCGCCATCGAGGTGAACGCGCGGCTTTCGCGCTCCTCGGCCCTGGCGTCGAAGGCAACCGGCTATCCGCTCGCCTTTGTCGCCGCGAAGCTCGGGCTGGGCTACGGCCTCACCGAGCTGCCGAACGCGATCACCGGCGCCACCAAGGCCTGCTTCGAGCCGGCGCTCGACTACGTGGTGGTCAAGGCGCCGCGCTGGGACCTGCAGAAGTTCCGCGGCGCGACGCAGACCATCGGCTCGTCCATGAAGTCGGTGGGCGAGGTGATGGCGATCGGCCGCAGCTTCGAAGAGGCGCTGCAGAAGGCCTTGCGCATGGTCGGAATCCCTGCGCCGGTGCTGCAGCAGGAAGACATCGAAAGGCTGTTGCGCGAGCCCACCCCGGAGCGCATCCATGTCTGCGCCGAGGCGCTGCGCCGAGGCTACAGCGTCGAGCGCATCAACCGCCTGTCGCACATCGACTGCTGGTTCCTGCAGCGGATCCAGCGCATCGTGGCGCTCGAGGAGCGGCTGAAGAGCGATGTTTCTCCCGAGACCCTGCTGGAAGCCAAGCGCGCCGGCTTCGCCGATGCGCGCATCGCGGAGCTGCGCGGTGTCGGCGCCGACCAGGTGCGCAGCGAGCGCGAAGCCGCCGGCATCGTGCCCTGCGTCAAGCAGATCGACACGCTCGCCGGCGAATATCCGGCGCGGACCAACTACCTGTACCTCACCTACAACGGCGCGGAGGACGACGTCGCCGCCGGGGAGCTCGGGCGCCCGGTGCTGGTGCTGGGCTCGGGCGCCTACCGCATCGGCAGCTCGGTTGAGTTCGACTGGTGCGCGGTCAACACCGTGCAGGCGCTGCGCAGGATGGGCTACGCGAGCATCATGCTCAACCACAATCCGGAAACGGTGAGCACCGACTACAACGAATGCGACCGGCTGTATTTCGACGAGATCAGCCTGGAGACGGTGCTCGAGCTGTACCGGCGCGAGCGGCCGCTCGGCGTGGTCGTCTCCATGGGCGGGCAGCTGCCCAACAACCTCGCACTGCAGCTGGCCGACGCAGGCGTCACCATCCTCGGCACGGCCGCGGCGAGCATCGACCGCGCCGAGGACCGCCACAAATTCTCGCGCCTGCTCGACGCGCTGGGCATCGAGCAGCCGGCGTGGAAGGAGCTCGCCCGGACCGAGCAGGCGCTCGAGTTCGCGCGCGCCGTGGGCTACCCGGTGCTGGTGCGCCCGTCGTACGTCCTGTCCGGGGCGGCGATGGGCGTGGCCTCCAACGACGCCGAGCTGGCCCGCTTCCTCGGCCGCGCGACCCGCGTGTCGCCGCTGCATCCGGTGGTGATCAGCAAGTTCCTGGAGAACGCGCGCGAGCTCGAGCTGGACGCTGTGGCGCTCGGCGGCGAGATCATCGCCTCGGCGGTGTCCGAGCACGTGGAGAACGCAGGCGTGCATTCGGGCGACGCGACGCTGGTGCTGCCGCCGCAGCGCACCTACCTGGAAACCGTGCGGCGCATCCGCCGCATCTCGGCGGCGATCGCGCGCGCGCTCGAAATTCACGGCCCGTTCAACATCCAGTTCCTCGCCAAGGGCAACGCGGTGAGCGTGATCGAGTGCAACCTGCGCGCCTCGCGCAGCTTTCCGTTCGTCTCCAAGGTGCTGCGCCTGAACCTGGTCGAGCTCGCCGCCGCCGTGATGATGGGGCGGCCGGTTGCGGTGCACGGCGCGGCTTCCGTCGACCTCGATTATGTCGGCGTCAAGGCGCCGCAGTTCTCGTTCATGCGCGTGGAAGGCGCCGACCCCGTGCTCGGGGTCGAGATGGCGTCCACCGGCGAGGTCGGATGCCTGGGTGATGACTTCGAGGAGGCGTTTCTCAAGGCGCTGCTTTCGGTCGGCTTTCGGCTGCCGCTTTCGAGCGTGCTGCTCTCGACCGGCCCCATCGAGGACAAGGCCGCGTTCCTCGAAAGCGCGCGCCGCCTGCGCGAGCTCGGCGTCGCGCTGTTCGCCACCGAGGGAACCGCGGCTTTTCTCGGCGCACACGGCGTCGAGGCGACGCTGCTGCACTGGCCGCACGACGGGCGCTCACCCAACACGCTGGAGTACATACGCGGCCGCAAGCTCGACCTCGTCATCAATATCCCGAAGAGCAGCGCCGCCGATGAGCTCGCCAACGACTATCTCATCCGCCGCGGCGCCGCCGACTTCGGCGTCCCCCTGATCACCAACATCCAGCTGGCGCAGCGTTTCGTCGAGGCGGTGTGCAAGAAGCGCCTGGCGGACCTCGTCGTCAAGAGCTGGAACGAGTACGCGGCGCCGGACCAGCCCGCGCCGCGGCAGCTGCCCCGGCGCGACACCCTCAAGCCCGCGGCCTGATGAGAGGAGCATCGACGATGAAACGCAAATTCATGGTGCTGGGGCTCGCCGCGGCGGCCGCAGTGGTCGCGCTCGCGGGCCTCGAGCTTTTCCTGCGAGCCACCGGCTTCAGCTCGCCTGCGTGGTACCAGTCCGAACCGGTCCTCGGCTGGACGCTGCGTCCCGGCGCGAGCGGCTGGTTCAGCCGGGAAGGAAGGGCGTTCGTCCAGGTGAACTCGGCGGGTCAGCGCGACCGCGAGCACACGCTCGAAAAGCCCGCCGGCGTTTATCGCATCGCGGTCGTCGGCGACGCCTATGCGGAGGCGATGCAGGTGCCCATGGAAAGCACCTACTGGGCGCAGCTGCCGCGGCTGCTGGAAGGCTGCGGCTTCCAGCAGGGCAAACGCATCGAGACCCTGAATTTCGGCGTGCGCGACTACGGCACGGCCCAGATCTATCTCGCCCTCGAACGGACCGCGATCCGCTATGCGCCGGACCTGGTGCTGCTGCAGTTCGACCACGATGTGCGGGACAACTCGCCTGCGCTCGATTCGATCCAGGACCGGCCGTTCTTCCGGCTGGACGCCAATGGCGCCTTGCGCCTCGAAACTCCAGCCCACCCGGGTGAAAGCTACGTCGGCCGGCCCTCGACCGCGCGCAACCTCTACCGGACCCTGGTCGATCGCTCGCGCGCCCTGCAGCTCGCGCTGGTGGCGCGGGAGCGGCTCCAGGTCCGCTTCACGAGCGTGGCCCATGCGAAGAGCGAGAGCGGAAACGAAGCCGGCCTGGATCTGCCGCTCCTGGCGCCGCCGCGCAACGCGTCCTGGGACGAGGCCTGGCGGGTGACCGAGGCGCTGATTGCAAAGACCGGCGAATTCGCATCGCGCCATGGCGCGGCGGTGGCGGTATTCACGGTGCCTTTCGCGCTGGAGGCGCACCCGGATGCGGCGTTGCGCCAAAGACTGCAGGCGAAATACGGCGTTGCGGACTTCACCTATTCGGAGCGGCGCGTGGTGGCGTTCGCCCGCGAGAAAGGCATGCTGGGCATCATGCTCGGGCCCGCCATGCAAGCTCGCGCGACGGCGAGCGGCGCGCCGCTCTACGGCTTCGAAAATCGCGCGCTCGGCTTCGGCCACTGGAACGAGCAGGGCCACCGCACTGCGGCCGAGGTCATCGCGCGCGAGCTATGCGCCAGCCGGTCCTGAGGACTTTGCGCACGAGCGCGTGCATGCGGCCCAGGAGGGCGTGCATGCCCTGGGCCCAGGGCGCCAGGCGATAGCCCGAGACGGCCGATTTAGCCTCGCTCGCGGCCGCATCGTATGGCAGGCGCAGGAACTCGAGCGTCCAGGCCTGCGAGTCGAACAGCGCGCACTCGGCGAGCTTCTCGCCGCGCTTGCGCGACGCGTCCACCGACCCGGGGTTGACGAAATACAGGGCGTCGCGCTCGAGGGCGTGGCGCTCCTGCAGCGGCGCCTCCTCGACGCGCTCGCCTTGCACGCGATAGACCTTCTGTTCGTGGCTGTGACCGAAGAAGCAGACGCGCGCGCCGGGAAAGTCCTCGCCCAGATAGGCGGCGTTCTGCCGTATGTGGCCGGGGCCGACCATGTACTGCTGCACATCGCGCACGCCGCCGTGCACCAGCACGATGCCGCCCTCCAGCGTGCGCGAGGCCGGGAGTGCGGCGAGATAGTCGCGCGTCGCGCGCGCCAGGGCGCGGCGCGTGCGTTTGAGCGCGTGCCTTGCCTTGTCGGAGCAGCGGCTGAAATCGAGCCGCTCGAGCGCGATGAGATCGTGGTTGCCGGCGATGGCGAGCGCACCGCGGCGCTCGAGCAGCGCGGCGCACTCGTCGGCGTCGGCGTTGTAGCCGACCACGTCGCCCAGGCAGAGCAGCCGCTCGACGCCGCGGCGCTCGAGTGCGGCGAGCGCCGCGGCGAGCGCTTCGCCGTTGCCGTGGACGTCGGCTACGACGCCGTAGAGAGCCATCGTCGCAGCACCGCGGTGAGGCGCGGCAGCTTCGACTTGAACAGGCCGCGCAGCACGGAGAAAAAAGGCAGCGGGTCGCTCCAGGCAAAGAGCTGGCACACCAGCGGCGCGCCCGCGAGCGATCCGAGCCAGCCCCACAACCCGAGCTCGCCGCGCGCGGCGAGCTGCCGGTAGGCCCGCCAGTCGTAGCGCAAATAGACCCAGCGGCGTGCGCTGCCATAGCGGCCGGGGGCGCTCGGGCGCGCGCCGTGCAGCAGATAGTCGTACGCGGTGCGGGTGAGGTTGACGCCGTTTGCAGCGCCGAGGTAGTGCCAGAGGTTGTAACGGGCGTTGATCTCCAGGAGGCGGGTATCTCCGGAGAGCGCATCGCGCTTCAGGTCGATCTTGAACACGCCCTTCAGCCCGAGCTGTGAGGCGATGCGGCCGCCCAGGGCCGTCACCGCGTCGTCGTGCGCGAGCTCGAGGAAAGTGCTGGTGCCGGTGAGAGCCGGATAGGTGCGGATCTTGCGCCCGACGAACCAGTCGAGAAGCCTTCCGGTCTCGTCGCAAAAGCCATGGAACGACCAGATGTTGCGGTCGTCGCCGGCGATGTACTCCTGGACGAGAAGCTGCTCCCGCAGCAGCCTTGCGGTCGGATCGGCGGCGAGCGCTCGTCCGGTCGGAAAAACGGCGGCCTTGCCGCTTTGAGCGAACAGCTGCGCATGCACCGCGGAGGCATCCCAGTTGAACTTGGAGCGCGGCTTGACCAGCACCGGTTTATCGAAATCCTCGAGCCCCTGCCAGGAGAGGGTGCGCGGGACCGGCAGGCCGCGCGCCGCGGCGAGGGCCTGGAAGCGGTCCTTTTCAATCACCGCGTCCGCGATCTCCGGCTCGTTCAGGAGCAGCGCGTAATGCGGCGCCAGCTCGGCGCGGTAATCCTGTACCAGCCCCTGCCAGTCGTCGTTGCTATAGAAAAGCGGCACCCGGGCGCCGACGCTTGCGGCGAGCCGCTTGCCCGCGCGCAGCAGGGCGTCGAGCACCGCGCCGCGATCGTCGAGCGGCGGCAAGAGCAGCCTTTCGACGCAATAGCGGGACGCGAAGGCGGGGTTGTCCGCTTCCACCGAGGCGACGATGACCGGGACGCCGCCGAGGCCAAGGGCCCGAGTGACGTTGAGGCCGCCGAGCAGCATGGCCGGAGTCGCCGAATTCATCGATCAAGGGTACGCGATGCAGCGCGATCCGCCGCAAAAAAGCCCTGCGCCGTTCGGCTCAATCCCGCGCATCGAACAAAGGCCGCAGCCCCTTGTAGCCTAGCGCGTCGCGGGAGACCGCTAGGGGAGACCAGATGATCGTCGCCATCCATCAGCCGCACTATCTGCCGTGGCTCGGCTACCTGCACCGCATGGCGCAGGTGGACCTCTTCATCGTGCTCGACCACGTACAGTTCGAGCGCCGCAACTACCAGAACCGCAGCCAGATCCGCCTCGAAGGCGAGGCGCGCTGGCTCAGCGTTCCGGTGATTCAGGGCTCGCAGAAGGACCGGATCGTGGACAAGCTGGTGGACAACGGCGATCCAAGGCCCTGGGGCGCGACGCAGTTATCGACGCTGCGGCATGCGTACCGCGAAGCCGAGCATTTCGCCGCGTATGGCGGGGCGCTGCGCGCGATCCTCGAAGCGCGCTGGGAGCGTCTCGCCGATCTGGACCGCGCCACGCTTCAATTCCTCCGCGACGCGCTCGACATCCGCACCCCCCTCGTATACAGCTCGGAGCTCGACGTGCCGGGCGCGAAGTCGGACCTGATCCTGAACCTGTGCAAGGCGGTGGGCGCGCAGCGCCTGCTCGCAGGCTTCGGCGGCTCGCGCGGCTACCTCGACATCGAGGCGTTCGCGCGTGAGGGCGTAAGCGTGCAATGGCACGAGTTCAAGCATCCAACCTACCGGCAGTGCGGACCTCAGCCGTTCATCCCGGGCCTCGCCGCGCTCGACCTCGTGTTCAACTGCGGCCCGCAAAGCCGGGCCATCCTGCTCGACCCGGCGGCCGCCCCGCCGCTGCGCGCCGCGGCCTAAGCTGACAAGCGCCGCTCGCGGCTTAGCGCACCGCGACCAGCGCGCAGTTGAGCAGCTTGCGCAGCGGCCAGCGCCGCGCAAGCGCCTTGCGCAGCTTTGCCGGAGTGCGCTCGAGCATCGCCTCGAGCCCTAGGATCAGCGCGAGCGGCGCCGACAGCCACACGCCGTTCAGCCTCACGTAGGCGCTTACCCGAGCGAATCCGGTCTCGCGGAAGATCCGCTCGAGCTCGGACACCGTGTATTCCTTGAGGTGAAAGCCGCTGGCCTGGTCCGAGAACCAGCGCGAAATGTCGTGCGGCCCGTCGAGCCGGTTGGGCGTGATGCAGATGTAGGCGCCACCGGGGGCGAGCGCCGCGAAAATGTTGGCGAGCTGCTCCCGTGCATCGTCGGGATGCAGGTGCTCCATGAGCTGGTTGCTGTAGGCGAGGTCGACGCTTCCCGGCGGCACCGGCACGCTTACGCCGTCCGAAATGAACAGGTGGAAGTTGCGCGGCACCTCGGCGTTGCGCGACAGGACCGCGTCGACGTCGACGGCGTAGACCTGGCGCACTTGGCGCGCGGCCGCGAACGAGAATGCGCAGTCGCCGGGGCCGATCTCGAGCAGCGTCGTCTGCGGCCGCAGGAACCGGCGCATGAACTGCATCTGCGTCTCGACGTTGGCGCGCGATTCCTCGGGCGTCTGCTTGCACACCATGCGCGGGTGGTCCGGGACCTCGTGGAAGAGCTCCTCGTACAGCCCGGTCAGCATGTGGAGCCGGCGCTCGCGCGGCGCTCCTTGCAGGCGCGCCGCCAGCTTCCGCTCCACTTCGTAATGGTGGTGCAGCCGCTCGGGGCTGCGCATCGGGATGCGCGTAAAGGTCGTCATGACGCGTTCCTTTATACGTCCGAACGGCGCAGCTCGCAGCCGCGCGCAATGGTCCGCTTTGACTACCGACGGGCCGCGCGCGTAGCCTCCCTGCCACTACGCTTGCAGCATCAGCGCGGCGCGTAGCTGAACTGCCAGTCGGCGTAGCGGGCGGCATCGGCGAACGCCATGTCGCGCGCGAGGAAGCCGCTGCTCTTGATCGGGCGGGCTTCCGAGGCGCTGTGCACGCCCATGACGCCGCCGGTCGGCGCGGCGACCAGGACCCAATCGGGCTTGCCGCTCATCGGATCGGCGTAGAGCTCGCGCAAGTAGCGCTGCGGCATCGGATAGCGCTTGTCTTCGAGCAGATCCTCGAGCTTCTGCGGAAACCGCCTAGCGCCGCCCGGACTGCGCTCGTAATAGGCGCCGATCGCCTGGCGGATCTGGTTGCCGGCGAAGAGCAGCTCCTGCTCCTTCTCGCGCTGGGCGGCGTGCGAGGTCAGCTCGCCGTAGGCGGCGAGGCCGCCGCCGAGCGCCGCGACCGCGAGCAACATGCCGATCAGCGTGAAGCCGCGGCTGCGCCTACCAGCGTTCATAGCCCTTCGCGGGACTGCGTATGTCGTAGATGCCGCCTTTCTTGGGATCCTCGGGCGGGACCGGGACCCAGGTCGCCGGCGAATGCGTGAAGGGGTCGGGCGGGATCGCGCGCAGGTAGCGCTTGGACACCAGTTCGTCGAGTGTACCCGGGTACTTGCCGGCGTCGGCGTAGTGCTTGTCGAGCGCATCGCGCATCACCACCAGGTTCTCCTTGAGCACCGCCTCCTCGGCGCGCTTGACGCGTCCGAGATAGTCGGGGACGACTACGGAAAGGAGGAGCGCAATGACCGTCAGCACCACCATCAGCTCGACCATCGTGAAACCCGCGGGTCTTCTCATGTCGCCACTCCCGTCACCATTGCCTGTATGGAACCCCGTTCAAACCGCTCAGATCGCTCTTCGAATGCACGTCGAATACGTCGTCGCCGCTACTCGGCGCGTCGGGCGGGCTCGCGTAGCTGCGCACCGCCCACGGCTCCTGGGTCA
>JBJMWH010000521.1:0-2986 GCA_045810245.1 Burkholderiales bacterium
CTGGGACGACGAGCTGCTGCGGCTGCTGCGCATCCCGCGAGCGTTGCTGCCGGACGTCCACCCCTCGACCCACGCTTTCGGCATGGTGCCGAAACAGTTGCTCGGTGAACCGCTCATCATCGGTGGCATAGCCGGCGACCAGCAGGCGGCGATGTTCGGTCAGGCCTGCCATTCGAGCGGGATGGCGAAGAACACCTACGGCACGGGCTGCTTCATGCTGCTGCACACCGGGGACAAGGTGGTGCAGTCGGCAAACGGCCTCGTCGCGACCGCCTGCGCGCAGACGCACGCGAAGGAATATGCGCTCGAAGGTAGCGTGTTCATCGCCGGCGCGGTGGTTCAATGGCTGCGCGACCAGCTCGGCTTTTTTTCCTCCTCCTCCGAAGTCGAGCGCCTCGCCGCCGAGGTGATGGATTCGGGCGACGTCTTCGTCGTCCCGGCGTTCACGGGCCTTGGCGCGCCCTACTGGGACCCGAACGCGCGCGGCATCATACTTGGATTGACTAGAGGAACGACAAAGGCGCACATCGCGCGCGCGGCGCTCGAGTCGATCGCGTTCCAGAGCGCGGAAGTGCTCGAGGCGATGCAGAAGGACTCGGGCGAAAAGCTCGCCGAGCTGCGCGTCGACGGCGGCGCATCCGCGAACGACCTCCTGATGCAGTTCCAGGCCGACCTTCTCGGTGTTCCCGTTGTCCGCCCGCGCGTGCTCGAGACCACGGCCCTCGGCGCGGCTTATCTCGCCGGCCTCACCGTCGATCTCTGGAAGTCGCGCGAAGAGCTCGCGCAGCAATGGAAGGCCGCGCGCCGCTTCGAGCCTCACATGAGTGCTTCCGATCGCGACGCGCGGATCTCGCGCTGGCGTGAAGCGGTGCGCCGGGCACGGAACTGGGTATAGTGGCTGCATTCTCTGGGAGGAGGAAACGTCATGAAATCCGCAATCATCGTCGCCGCGCTCGCACTGTCGCAGCCGGCACTGGGCCAGGGAAGCGGCGACAGCCTGCGCGTGGCGTCGGACAAGACGGCCGGCGGCTTCGTGTTCCCCGAGTCGTGCGGGTACCACGCGGGAACGAAGGCGCTGTACGTCGGCAACTTCGGCGGCGCCAAGCTCGACCCGGCGGCGAAGGACGGCCAGGGCTACATCAGCAAGGTCGGGCTCGACGGCAAGCTGCTGGAGCAGAAATTCCTGCCCGCCGCCGGTGGCGAAGCGCTCAACAAGCCGAAAGGCATCTGGATCCAGGGTAACCGCCTCTGGGTCACGGACATCGACGCGGTATGGCTCTTCGACCTGAAGAGCAAGAAAGGCCGCAAGCTCGCACTTCCCGGCGTCGGTTTCGCCAACGATCCCGCGGTCGCCGGCAAAACGCTCTACGTGAGCGACAACCGCAACGACAAGCTCGTCAAGGTCGAGCCCGCAGATTTCCTGAACGCGAAGAAGGAACCGACGGTGAGCGAGGTCTTCTCGGGCGCTTCGGTCAATCCGAACGGCCTGTACCCGGCGCGCAGCGGCATGCTCTATATGGTCGGCTTTCTGGCCGCGGACAAGCCCAAGGCGATCTTTGCCCTGGGCGTAAGCGGCCAGATCAAGCAGATCTCCGATCCGATCGGCCGGCTCGACGGCATCTACGAAATGAAGGACGGCTCGCTCCTCTTCACCGACTGGAATACGGGCTCGCTCTCGCGCTGGAGCGAGAAAGGCGGCGTGCAGAAGCTCGCGGACGGCTTCAAGGGACCGGCCGACTTCTGCGTCGTGCCCGGCGCGGGCGGCACGATGACCGTGGTGGTGCCCGACCTGCCGCAGAGCCAGCTGCGCTTCATTCAACTGACGCGCTGACGCTGCGCTAGGCGGCGATCTCGCTCTCGATCAACGCGCCGGCCGCGGCCGGCGCGGCGGGCGCGGGCTTGGCGGACGGCTCCTTCAGGCTGTCCCGGCCGGGCGAGAGGAAGGCGATGAGCGCCTCTTCCTCCGCGCTCGGCTGCGCAAAGCCCATGGCGCGCGGAAGCAGGTAGGCAATGCAGCTCAGGGTGCTCTGGCCGTCGCCGTTGTCGCCCACGACGTACCACAGGCGGCTGTGCGGCGAAAAGCGGCCGAGGATCGGCAGGTTGTCCCGGGTTTCGCCGAACACGCTGTAATGCAGCGCGATCTCCTTGCGCCCGGCAAGGCGCGGGAACGTGTCCGCGCACCAGCGCACCAGCCGCGCGGCGGAGCGCTCGGCGTGCGGAGGCGCGCGGAAGTTATTGTCGAGCACCGGCGTGTCTCCGCCGCCGACGATGAGCTTGCCGTCCTGGCGCGCCCAGTAATGCGCGCGCGGGTCGAAGTAGTAGGCGTTCGGCGTGTTCTCGCCCGGATCGTCGAAGGCGACGACAAAGGTCCAGTAGGAGCGCATTCTGCTGTTCAGGTTTGCATCGTGATCGATGATGAACCCGTTCGTCGCAATGACCACGTGCGCAGCGCTCACCGACTCGCCGCCCTCCAGCTCGGCACGCACTACGTCGCCCTCCTCGCGCAAAGCGACCACGCGCGATCGCTCCCGGTAACGCGTCTCGCCGAGCGAGCGCGCGATCGCCTGGACGTAGCGCGTCGAGTCGACGATCGCGTCATCGGTGACGAACAGGCCGCGGACGTACTTTCCCGCAGCGGTTCCGTAGAGCGCCGCAATCCGTCCGGCGTCGTAGCGCTCGATGTCGGCGTCGATGCCGAGGTCGCGCATCACCCGGTGCTCCTCGCGCAACCGCCTGTCGTCGTCGGGCTCGCCGACGATGAGCGTGCCGTACTGGCGCACGAGGCGCGGGTCGAAGCCGCGCGCGAGCTCGAGCTGCAGCTCGACGCCGCGGCGCTTGACGCGCATCAGGTTGAGCGCCACCTGGCGGTTGAAGCGCCGCGACAGATAGGTATAGCCCCGGTCGTCCGGCGTGAGCACCATCTTGGTGTAATCGGGGAACACCGGACCCGGCGTGCCGGGCAGGTAGGTGTTTCCGCCCAGGCCAA
>JBJMWH010000522.1:0-10436 GCA_045810245.1 Burkholderiales bacterium
CTATCACAAGCGGCCCGACGTGACGCGCGACAAGCTGGTCGACGGATGGCTGCGCACAGGCGACGTCTTCCGGTGCGACGCGCAGGGCTTCTATTACTTCAAGACCCGCGTCGACGACATGTTCTCCTGCGGCGGAGAGAACATCTACCCCAAAGAAGTCGAGGATCTGCTATTCCGCCATCCGGCGGTGGCCAACGCCGTGGTGGCGCCGGTGCCGCATGCGGTCAAGGGCTATGTGCCCGCCGCGCTCGTGGTGCTCAAGCGCGGCGCGTCGGCCAGCGCAGAGGAGATCAAGTCCTATTGCCTCGAC
Source organism: Burkholderiales bacterium (assembly GCA_045810245.1). Classification (GTDB taxonomy): domain Bacteria; phylum Pseudomonadota; class Gammaproteobacteria; order Burkholderiales; family SG8-39; genus SCGC-AG-212-J23. Next base: position 311 of record JBJMWH010000522.1, read on the forward strand.
GAGGGACCCAAGTACGCCCACCCCCGCTTCGTGGAGATTATCGGCGAGCGCGACATGCCGCTGAACGGCGCGGGCAAGATCGACCGCAACCTCGCCCGCGCCCGGCTTGCTACTCTCGCGCAATTCCGGCGGCTTTGATCGTCTTGGCGAGCTTGTCCATGTCGGCGCGCACCACGTCAGTGAGCTGCTGCGGCGTGGTCGGATAGGGATCCGCGCCGAGCGTCGAGAAGCGCTCCCGCAGGTCCGGGGCGGCGAGCGCTTGGTTCAGCGTCTCGTTCAGCTTCTGGACCACCGGCGCCGACATGTGCGCCGGGCCGTGCAGGCCGAACCAGAAGCGCAACGTGGCCTCCGGAAAGCCTGCTTCGGCGAAGGTCGCAACCTCGGGCAGCAGCGGCGAGCGCTTGTCGGAGAGCACCGCGATCGGCTTCGCCTTGCCCGAGCGGATGTGCTGGATCGCGGAGGGCAGCGTATCGAACACCATCGAGACGTTGCCCGCGAACATGTCGGGATAGGCCACGCCCGCGCTCTTGTAGGGCACATGCAGCATCTGCGCCCCGACGCTGGTGCGCAGCACCTCGCCCGAGAGGTGGCCGATGCTGCCCACGCCCGAGGAGCCGAAGGTGAGCTTGCCGGGGTTTGCCTTGGCATACTCGACCAGCTCTTTCAGCGTGTTGAACGGCGCCGAGGCATTCACCGTCAGGATGTTGGGCGCGATTGCGACGCCGCCGATGGCGCTGAAGTCCTTCACCGGATCGTAGGTCACGCTCTTGTTCATGTTCGGCGCGATGGCGTAAGCGGTGAGGCTCGAGAGCACGATGGTGTAGCCGTCGGGCGCGGACTTCGCCGTGGCGTCGGTGCCGAGCGCGCCGGCGGCGCCGGCGCGGTTCTCCACGATCATCGGCTGGCCGATCAGCTCGCCCAGCTTCTGCGCCAGCGCGCGCCCCATGATGTCGGACACGCCGCCCGCCGCGTACGGCACGACCAGCCGGATCGGCTTGTTGGGATATCCCTGCCCGAACGCCGAGGCGGACAGCGACGCCGCCGCGAGCGCGATGATGAAGCTCCTCCTGCATGTCATTTGTGGCTCCTCTTTCAAGTCCCCATTATTTCAGAGGCCCGGTGAAATAGGTCCCCCGCCCGCTCGCGATCAGCCGATTTTCTGCGTCGAACACCTGCGCCTCGCAGACGGAGAACTGACCGCCGAACTTGATCACCCTGCCCTTCACCACTAAATCGCCCGGCATCGCGGCGCGGTGGTAATCGACCCGCATGTCGATGGTTGGCACCGCGTGGCCGGTGCGCGATGCCAGTGCCCAGTCCGCACCAAGATCGATCAAGGCGGCAAGGATTCCGCCGTGGGTATGCTTGCGATCCGGGTTCGCCATCCACTCCTCGCGCCAGGTCGCCTTGACCTCGACGAAGTCGTCCCCGCAGCCGAGCACTTCCAGGCCGAGCCAGCGGTGATACGGCCCTCGTGCGATCAATCGCTGGAGCTCTTCTTTCGTCACGGCGCTCATGGCGTCACCACGACCTTGCCGAGCACCTCGCGATCGCGGATCAGGCGCAGCCCCTCGAGCGCGCGCTCGAGCGGCAGCACGCGGTCGACGGCGGGCCTGATCTCGCCCCTCGACACGAGCTCGAGCAGCGCCCGCAGGTCCTCGTCGGTATAGCTGTTGGATCCGACGACGCTGAGCTCGAAGCTCCAGATATAGCGCAGGTCCTCTTTCGGATCGAAGCCCGCCGTGGCGCCGCACACCAGGATTCTGCCGCCTCGCTTCACGCACCTGAGCGAGGGCACCCAGGTGTCGCCGCCGGTGAAGTTGACCACGCAGTCGACGCCGCCTTCGTAGCTTCGCCGCTGCGGCTTGCCATAGTTTTCGATCACCCATTTCGAGAAATCGGTTTTCTTGTAGTTCACTACCTGATCGGCGCCGAGCTCGCGCAGCCGCGCCAGCTTGTCGTCGCTCGACGCGCAGGCGATGACCTCGCAGCCGATCCTCTTGGCGAGCGCCACGCACGCCACGCCCACTCCGCCCGAGGCGCCGAGCACCAGCACGCGCTCGCCTTTCGCGAGCGTGCGGTGCGTCACGAGCATGCGGTGCGCCGTGCCGTAGGCCACCGGCAGCGCGGCGGCATCGACGAAGCTCACGTTGTCCGGCATGCGCACGAGCTGGTCCGCCGACACCAGGCAGTACTCGGCCATGCCGCCGTCGAGCGCTTCTCCCATCAGGCCGCGTTCCTTGTTGAGCGGGTTGACGAGCACGCGCTCGCCCGGCTGCCACTGCGGCGTCGCCGTTTCGGCCACCTCGCCGGCCATGTCGAGGCCGATCACCACGGGCAAGGGCAGCTTGATGCCCGGCATGCCCTTTACGGTGAAGACATCGTGATGGTTGAACGACGCGGCGCGCACGCGGATCACCACATGGCCCGCCGCCGCCTTCGGCTGCGGATGGTCGTGCACCACCCGCAGGCCGTCGATTTCGCCGTGCTGCCTGAGGACCAGCGCTCTCAAAACTGCTTCGCGCCGGGAAGCGCGGCAGTTGCCGCCTTCGCCACCTCGAGATCCTGCTCGCCGGTGCCCGAGCCGACCCCGATCGCGCCGATCACATGGCCGTCGACCACGATCGGCAACCCGCCGAGCAGGTTGGTGAGCTTGCCGCCGGTCGCGAACGCGAGCTTGATCTCGTTCGCGGCGTTCGCCTGCCCGGACGGCGCGCGCGCGGACGCCGCGGTCATCGCCTTCCTGTGCGACGAATCGATGCTCAGCACCTTGGCGCCGTCCATGCGCACGAAGGCGAGCAGGTGGCCGCCGTCGTCGGTGATCGTGATGCATTGCGGCTGCTTCATCTCCAGCGCCTTGGCGATGGCCGCGCGGAGCATCTTCAGCGCGCCCTCGTGGGTCAGCTTGAGATGCGGAACGTAGTCGGACACGATCGTCTCCTTCGCACTCTCCTCGTGGGTGGACTACGATACCGCGCGCCACCCGAGCGATGGGCATTAGTTCACAAAATCCTCCGTTCGGAGGATCTCAGGCCGCACCACGCTCAAAGCGCCGCGCGCATGTTGGTCCGCATGAGAATCCAATCCCTCATCGCCCTCGCCGCGGCGAGCGTGATCATGATCGGGCTCGGCGCGATCGCCGGCATCGTGGCCTACATGTCCCACTCGACGGGACCAGGCGACGTGCGCGTCGCGCTCGCGGCGAAGCCGCTCGAGCGTGGCTGCCTCGACTGCGGCGTCATCGTCGCGATAAAGGAAGTGCAGCTCAAGGGCAGGAAAGCCGCATCCGCCAGTCAGTACCAGATCCGCGTGCGCATGTCCGACGGCAGCGAGAGGACGGTGACCTATGCCAATCCGCCGGCCTGGAAGGCTGGCGATCGTGTGCGGCTGCTGAACGGCCGGCTGGTCGGCTAGCCGCTAGACGTTCAGGCGGCGCGCCTCTGAGATGTGCTTGCTCCAGTAGGGCGCGTCGAGCCGGTCGCGGCGCACCCGCTTGCCCGACGAAGGCGCGTGCACGAATTCCCCGTTGCCGACGTAGAGGCCGACGTGCGAGTGCTTCTTGCCTTCCTGGTCGAAGAAGATGAGGTCGCCACGGCGCAGCTCCGAGACCTTGATCCGATAGGCCACCGTGCGCTGGTCATCCGTGCTGCGCGGGAGCCTGCGCCCGGCCTGCGCGTAGCTCCATTGCACCAGGCCGCTGCAGTCGAAGCCAGTCGAGGGACTGGCGCCGCCGTAGCGGTAGGGCTTGCCGACGAGCTGCGCGGCATGCTGCGCGGCACGCTCGCCGACGCCGCTGCCTGCGCTCTGAGCGGGCTGCGGGACATTTGCGCACCCCGCGACGACGAAGAAAAAAAGGCCGATCGGGAGGACGGTGGATAATCTTTTCACCGGCATCGCAGCGACTCCGATCGGCCCGGAAGCTATGCCTGGTGCCCGACCCGATTGCTGCGCCGGGGCATGCGGCCGCCGAAGAGCGGCGCAAGCGACGATGAGCCGGTCAGAACCGCGGCGAGCAGCCACGCAGCGCTGGCGATGATCGCGGTGACCGAGATCCAGCTGTAGGTCTGGTGCCAGGCCTTGCTCATGAGCGGCCCGGCGATGATGAGCAGCACCGCCTGCCCCGCCGATACCACGATGAGCGTGGTGAGGGGAAGCAGCGTGCTCTTCAGGACGTTCCAGCGCACGTCGTCGGCTGGAAGCAGCGTCGCCGCACGCCGGGCGGCGAGCCAGAGGAGCGCCAAGGCGACACCGTAGGCCAGGAACTGGACCAGGTTCGCGGCATTCAGTCCGGTCCTGCCCAAGCGAGTCGTCTTGAACAGTGACATCTCCCCGAAGGCGGCGCCGAGCGCGAGCGCCGCGGCGATTACGACGGCGTAGCGGATGGTCCAGTTCCAGCGGTCATTCATGATTGCCCCTCTGCATGGCGGGTTTTTCTAGCGCTGCGCATGTCTTGCGCATTTGACCGTAGAGGGGCGCCGGACATGAAGGCAAAAGAGCACTTACCAGTCCGGTTGGGCGGCGTCACAAAGGAAAAGGCCGATCAGGACTCGCCGACGGGGCTGCGTCTCGTCGGGCGGGTGCTGATCGGCCTGTGATTCAAGGGCCGGTTGCGACCTCCGGTCCCTGCCTCCAGTTAGTTATTAACTTCGTATCGGAGGTGCTTCATTTAACTACCATTTCGCCTTGTTAGCAAGTGACAAAAACCACGTTCAAGGAAGAAAAGCACGCCGCCCCTCCGGAAAAGCGGACCGTTCGTCCGAAAGGGCCGCCATCAGGGTAGCGAAACCCGGTTCAGGGTCTCGAGCGAGCGGACGGTCGCGAGAAGTGGAGCGGCTTGCGTGCCCGCGAGGCGGGCGAATTTCGCCTCCAGCCTCGCATCGTCCATCGGGCGCGAGGCGCGCGCCTCGATGGAGACGCCATCGGCACGGATGCGCGCCGCCATCTTGTCGAGACTGGCATCGGCCGCCACGCCGATCCGCCGTCGCAGCGCCTGCACCTGGCCATCGACGGCCGCGGCGTCGCTGAACTGCGCGAGTCCCGCCTCGCCATGGAGGAGCGCCACCGCCACCGCATGCTGCGCGCTGAGGCGCGCTTCGATCGCGTTGCGCGGCTCGGGGCGATCGGTACGCTCCACCGCGAGCGGGCTCAGATGGACCCGGATGGACTGCGCGTTTCTCAGCTTTTCGCGGTGCTCCAGACAGGCATCGATGAGCGCGTGCAGCACCACGCCGGACGGATACGGCTTGTACTCGACCTGCTTCATCTCCCAGTGCTCGCCCAGCCGCTGCGTAAGCTGCGAGAGATCGGCATTGCCTCCGAACACGTTGACGAATCCGCGCATTCCCTCGATTGGAGCGCGCGGCCCCTCGAATCCTCCGGCAGCGAGGTGCGCGGCGGCGAGGCCGTTCCGCGCCGCGAATCCCGCGTTGAGCACGCGCGCCATGCTGCCCAGCACCTCGACCAGGCCGGATGCCTGCGTCGCAGCGATCCCCAGCGCCGAGGCCATTTGACGCTCGTCCAGGCGCACCAGCTTCGCCGCCGCGACGGTCGCTCCGAACACGCCGCAGGTGCTCGTGATATGCCAGCCGCGCTCGTAGTGTCCCGGCATCACTGCGTTGCCCATGCGGCAGCTCGTCTCCACGCCCAGGACGAAAGCATGAAGAAGCTCCGGGCCGCTCACCTTCTGCTTCCTCGCAATGGACAGCACGACGGCCGCCACCGGCGGCGTCGCGTGGATCACGGTCGGCAGGTGCGTGTCGTCGTAATCGTGTGCGGTGGCCGCCGCCGCGTCCATCAGCGCGTCTTCGACAGGGAACGCTTTGCGCACGATCGCGACGGCGGGATCGTCACGCCCGGCGAGAATGCAGCCGAGCGCGTTCAACAAGCCGCGCTTGCCCTCGTGGCGGATCGCCGCAGGGACATCTTCCCACCTCGATTGCGCAAGGAACCGGGCGAGAGCCGAAGTCAGTCCAGCTTCACGCCCGCCTGCTTCACCACCGGCGCCCATTTCGCCGACTCCTCCTGCATGAAATTCGCGAACACCTCCGGGCTGCCGGGCATCGGCTGGGCGCCCTGCGCGAGCAGCTTATCCCGGACGTCGGCAGACTCCAGCACCTTGCTTGTTTCGCGGTTCAATCGCTCGATGACCGGACGCGGCGTGCCAGCCGGCGCGAGCAGCCCGTACCAGAGTGAGACTGCGACCTTCGGGTATCCGAGCTCGGCAAACGTCGGCACCTCGGGCAACAATCGGTTGCGCTGCCCGCTCGCCGCGGCGAGCACACGCAGCTTGCCGCTTTTGACGTGCTGGATCAGCGAAGGGACGGCGTCGAACATGATCTGCACCCGAGCGCCGACGAGGTCGGCCACCGCCGGGCCGCTGCCCTTGTACGGCACATGGGTGATCGAAGCGCCGGTCTCGCTCTTGAAGAGCTCGGCCGCCATGTGCGGCGCCCCCCCGTTTCCGGAGGAGGCGAAATTCAACGAGTTGCTTTTTGAAAAGCGAATGAGGTCGTCGACATTCCGAACCGGAAGCTCCGCGTTGATCGCCATGATGAGCGGCAGTAGTGCGAGCCCGGTGACCGCAGCAAAGTCCTTCACCGGGTCATACGGCAGCTTCGCGTACAGGTGCGGCCCGACGCCGTGCGTGGTGATCGAGTTCTGCAGCAGCGTGTAGCCGTCGGCGGGCGCCTTGGCGACCGAGTCGGCGGCGATGGTGCCGCCCGCGCCGGCGCGGTTCTCGACCAGCACCGGCTGGGCGAGCGACTCGGCGAGCTTCGCGCCGACCAGCCGCGCGATGAAATCGGCCGCCCCGCCGGGCGGCACGGTGACGACGAGGCGGATCGGATGGTTCGGATAGTCGCTCTGCGTCCAAGCCGCCGGCGAGAGCGCCATCATCAGGCAGGCGACTAGGATTTTCATCGCCGGCAAATATAACCGAGCTTATCGCGCGCGGCCACGCTCGAGCAGCCACGAGACCGCCAGCCCGAACACCAGCCCCCAGAACGGCGCGCCGATTTGCAGGATCGGAACATCGGCCACGGTGACCAGAAAGCAGATCAGCGCGCCGAAGCTGAAGCGGCCGCCGAAGGAAGCGGTGAACGCAGTTTGCAGCACGCGCAGCATCGCGAGGCCGGCGAGCGTGGCGATGAACGCGGGCGGCGTGGCGAGCAGCAGCCGCGTGAAGAAAGGCGCCAGGACCCCAAACCCCACGGCGAGCAGAGAGAAGAACAGGGCTCCCGTGTATTGGCGATGCGTCTCGCCCGCGCTGGAAAGCACTGCGCTCACCGGTCCGGTCAGGCACGTCGACACCGCGCCGAACAGCCCCGTCACCACCGACCCGACGCCGCAGGCAACCGTGATGGCGTTGACCGGCGCCTGGTGGCCGCCGGCCGCGAGGATGGCAACGCCCTGGGCATTTTGCACCGCGAGCACCGTGATCGCGAGCGGCACTACGAGCTCCACCATCGCTGCCCACGAGAACTGCGGCACGTACAGGGTGGGGGCTGCGAGCGTGAACAGCGCGGCAGCCGGCGGCTTGAATGCTCCAAGGACGCCGATGGCGAGCGCGCCCGCGATCAAGGCGCCGATGAGCGGCGGCAGCACTCTTGAGAGCCGGGGCAGAGCGGTGAGAAGAGCAAATGCCGCCGTCATCGGCAGGGCGATCCAGGGGTGGTCGCGGAAGGCGAGCACCAGGTCCACGCCGAAGCGCAGGAATACCCCCGCGACCATCGCCATCACGATCGGCATCGGCACCGCGTCCATCGCGCGGCGCACCCAGCCCGACAGGCCGAGCAACAGCATCAGCACGCCGGTGGCGAGAAATGCGCCCACCACCTCGGCGAAGGCGAGATGGCCGAGCGCCGGGCCGACGAGCACCGCGCCCGGAATGCTCCAGAGGAAGACCAGCGGCTGCCGGTAGGCCAGCGTGAAAGCGACCGAGATCACGCTGTTCAGGCAGAACGCGGCGAAGATCCAGGAGGCGATGTCGGATTCCGCAAGGCCGCCGCGCGCGCCGACCGCGAGGATGATCGCCACCGGTCCGCTCGCCGCGAACAAGAACGCCACCATTGCCGCCACCGCGTACGGCACTCCGGCAGCGGCAACAATGCTGCGCGGCCGGGGCAGTGGCGAAACGATCGTTTCGAGCGGCATGCGAGGCGCATTCTCGGCTAACATTTGCCGCTCCTGCAATGAGCTACCTCGTAGGCATCGACATCGGCGGCACCTTCACGGATTGCGCGATCGTCGATCGCGCCGGCAGGCTCCTCACCACCAAGGTGCCCTCGACGCCCGAAGATTTCTCGCGCGGGATGATGGACGCGCTCGGCGCCGGCGCGAAGGCCCTCGGCTTGCCGCTCGGCGAGTTCTGCGGCGACATCGCATTCCTCTCGCACGGCACGACGGTCGGCACGAACACCATCATCCAGAAGAAGGGCGCGCGCGTCGGACTCATCACCACCAAGGGGCACGAGGACGCGATCCACATCATGCGCGGCTCGCGCGGCTACGGCGGGCGCGACATCCGCAAGGTGGTGCACTTTCCCGAGACCTCCAAGCCGGTACCGATCGTGCCGAAGCGCCTCATCCGGGGCGTGTCCGAGCGCGTCGACTGCTTCGGCGAAGTGGTGGCGCCGCTGAACGAGAAGGAGGCCGAGGATGCGATCCGCGCGCTCGTCGCGGAGGGCGTGCAGGCGATCGCGATCTGCTTCCTGTGGTCTTTCCGCAATCCGCAGCACGAACTTCGCGTCCGGGATCTGGTGAAGTCTATTTCAAAAGATGTGTTCGTCACCTGCTCTGTGGACATCGCGCCCAAGTGGGGCGAGTACGAGCGGGTCACGGCCACTGCGCTCAATGCCTACCTCGGGCCGGTGATGACCGGCTACCTGAACCGCCTGGACCGCACGCTGATCGACCTGGGCTATTCGCACGGCCTGCAGATCGCCCAGTGCGGCGGCGGGACGGTACCGGTCGCCCGCGCCGGCGAAGCGCCGCTCCTGACGCTCGACTCGGGCCCCGTCTCGGGCGTGACCGCGTCGATGTTCCTCGGCGCGGCCATGGGCGAGCGCAACATCATCACCACCGACATGGGCGGCACGTCGTTCGACGTGTCGATCATCCACGACGGCAAGCCCGCCTACTCCTTCATCAGCAACACCGACCAGTACGAGTACTTCCTGCCCAAGGTCGACCTGCAGGCGATCGGCGCCGGCGGCGGCAGCCTGGTACGGGTGCAGCCGGAGACGCGCACCATGAGCGTCGGACCGGACAGCGCAGGCGCCTTTCCCGGACCGGTGTGCTACTCGCGCGGCGGCACGGTGCCGACAGTGACCGACGCGCAGCTCGTCCTCGGCTACCTCGATCCGGACAATTTCGCCGGCGGCAGGATGAAGCTGGACAAGGAATCTGCAACCAAAGCCATCGCAGAGCTCGGCGCCAAGATTGGCATGACTGCAATGCAGTGCGCCGCCGGAATCTGCCGCATCGTCGAGCTGCAGATGGCCGACTTGATCCGCAAGGTCACGGTCGAGAAGGGCTTCGATCCGCGCGACTTCGTCCTGTTCGCCTTCGGCGGCGCGGGCCCGGCGCACGCCGGCGTATTCGCGCATGAACTGGGGGTCCGCAAAATAATAATCCCCCAGAGAAAAGCGGCGTCGACGTGGTGCGCGTTCGGCGCCGCGGCGGCCGACGTGCTGCACATCTTCGAGCACACCGAGATCATGCCGACCCCGGTTGCGGCCGCGCGCGTCAACCGCAACCTGGATCTCCTGGAAAAGCAGGCCAAGACGCTGATGGCGAGCGAGGGCATTGCCGCCGCCCGCCAGCGCTTCGAGTTCTCGCTCGATGTGCGGCACAAGGGGCAAATCAATGAAGTGGAGTTGCTTCTGCCTTGGAGGCGCGTGGAGGCGAACTATGAGCCTTCCCTTAGACGCATCTTTGTCGGGCGTTACGAAAAGCTCTACGGCCGGGGCTCGGCGCTCGCCGGCGCGCAGCTCGAGATCGTGGTGTGCCGGCTGCGCGCCCGCGCGCTCACGCCGAGACCGAAGCTCGTCAAGGCGAAGAACGGCTCGAAGGCCATTCCGCGCGATGCAGTGCTCAGGCCGCGCCCCATTCAATGGGAACGAGTGAG
>JBJMWH010000523.1:0-8266 GCA_045810245.1 Burkholderiales bacterium
CGCACGTCTTCCTCGGGAGCGCGGGCGAGGTTGCGGACCACCGGGTCCATGGGTCCGGCCGCAATCGCGTGCAGGTCGTCCAGCCCGGTGCGCAGATAGTTGAAGAGCTGGTGGGCGGTCCAGGGCACCGGCGCGGGCGAGCCGGCGTTGAGCGCGGGCCCGTGCCACCCCTCGGCGATGCCGCCGGCGAAGAGCTGGTCCTTCTTCTCGCCGCCGAGGAAGCCGCGCGGCGTGTGGCATGCGCCGCAGTGTCCGAGGCCGTTGACGAGGTATGCGCCCCGGTTCCACTGCACGTCCCGCGCTGGGTCGGCCCGGAATACTCCGGGCTCGAAGTAGAGCGCCTTCCACGCGCCCAGCAGCGCGCGGATGTTGAACGGAGCGCGTAGCTCATGCGGCCGGTTATCGGCGCGCACCGCCTCGCGCGTCGCGATGTACGCATACAGGGCGTGGATGTCCTCGTCGGTCAGGCGGGTGTAGTACTCGTACGGAAACGCGGGGTACAGATGGTGTCCCTCGCGGTCCAGTCCTTCCCGCAGCGCGCGCCTGAACGCCTGCTCAGACCATTGGCCGATGCCGGTGTCGGGGTCCGGCGTGATATTGGTGCCGTAGAACGTGCCGAAGGGCGTATCGATCGGCCGGCCGCCGGCGAACGATCTTCCGCCTTCGGCGCTGTGGCACCCCCGGCAATTGCCGATCGCGGCGAGCTGCGCGCCTTTCGCGATGAGCGCCGCGTCGAACGAGGCCCGCGCGGGCGCGGCGACGGGCGCGAGCGGGTCGGAGCCGCAGGCTGTGCAGGCTGCGGCCAGGATTGCGATCACCGCGAGAAGGCGCATCGGGACGCTGGTTTTACTGCGGCCCGCAAGAAATATCCAGCGCCGCTGGGAGAGCGGCGGGGGAACATCGCTTGCAGGACGAGCGGACATGAACGCGCACGTGTTGATTGCCGCGGCCTCGGCGGCGCTCGTCTTTGGCTTCGCTGCCGCGCAAGATGCTCGGGACGGCGAAAGGCCGCCGCGGCCCGACAATGCCTCGAACGCCGCCATAGGCGGCTGGTGCGATGCGCTCACCGGCACTAAGAAAGAGCAATGCCTGCGCGACGAGCGCAAGCGTCAGGAAGAGAAGGCCGGCGCCGGCTCCGGGACCCGAGGCACCTGCGATGCGCTCGCCGGTCCCGACAAGGAGCGTTGCCTCCGGCAAGGCGGCACGATCGAGGTAAACGGGGTCAGATCGACATCTCCGCGTGCGGCAGAGTAGACCCGCCCGAATCTATTGCGGCGGTGGCTCCGGCTCGCCCGGAGCCGGCTCATAAGGCGGAAGCTCCGGCGGCACCGGCTCGGCCGGCTGCTCGGGCGCCGGTTCGTGCTTATGGGGTGGCGGGTGTCTTTCGGCGCTCGAAAGTGTCATGCCGGCGCTCCGTTGCGACGAGGGATCCGCGTCTTCCCGAACGGCGCCGATCGCCGGCAAGTCCGCGACGCTCGCCGCTGAGCGGCCTCCATGCAACGAAGCCGGCAGCGGCCGCGGTGGCGAGGTGCAGCCATACGTTGGCGCCGTCGAGCGGCATCAGGAAGCGATCGACGCCGTGGAGCATGCCGACCAGAGCGAGGACGGCGAACACGAATGCGGCGCCGCGCGCATAGTCGTGCGCGCTCACCCTGCGGCCGCGCACACCGCCCGCGTAGGCGGCCAGACCCCAGGCGCCCATCGCGAGATGAATCGCGGCGAGGGCGGGATTGACGGAAAGAAGGCCTGGAAGCGCGCCCGGCATCAGGCCGAGCGCGCCGAGGCCAAGGTAGGCAAGGCCGAGAACGAGCGCGAGGCTGCGCGGGGTCACGGCCGCAGTTGGGGCGTCTCCACGCCGCCGCCTTCGCCGTCGTAATCGCGCGCGAGGCGCACCGCGCCGTCGCCGCCGATCAAGGCGACGCGGCAGCGGTGTTTTGCCCTGGCGACCCGCACCGCGTGCTTCATCGCGCCCCACTTGCTGGGAAAGTACGCGACCGCGGTGCGGTTCGGCCCGCGCTCATTGACGCTCCAGATGCCGTCCTTGCTGAGCAATACCGAAAGGACGGGCGTCGGATCGTCCGCCATAACGCCTTAGCGCTTAGCCTCGACGGTGAGCTCGTTTTTGACCGTGCTCACGCCATCGACGCCTCTCGCCACCTGCTCTGCACGGCGCTTGTTGGCGTCGGTGTCGACCGAGCCTTTCAACGTGACGGTGCTGCCTTCGCTGTCGACGCTGATGCCGGTGAGGGTCTTCAGGCCGACGTCGGCGGCGAGCGCGCTCTTCACTTTCGTGGTGAGCGTCGCATCATGGGCAGTGCCCTTGATTCCGCTGGTGCTGCTGCTGCTGGTGCCGCCGCCGCTGCTGCTGGTGCGGTTGCGGTCGGTCGAGCAGGCCGCGAGGGCGAGCGCGAGGGCTGCGGACAATGCCAGAACGAGTGCTTTCATCATGTGCTCCTTTCGTGGTTGAAATCGACTTTGGGGGTAGGCGGCTTCGGCTCGGCCGGCTTCTTGGGCTCACAGGCCGTGATTCCCAGGACGAGCGCCGCGATCAGAAGGATTTTCATCGCGGCTTCAGCTCCCCCCCGAAGGGGCCTGGGTGTGCACGGTACGCGGCTTGTCGATCGGCGGGCGGCGGATCTCCTGCTCGAGCCCGGGGCGCTCGCGCCGCTCGTAAGGACCGAGCTCGACCGGCTGGCCGCTTTGCGCCGAGCGGTACAGGGCGCGGATGACGCGGATGTCGGCCAGGCCTTCCTCGGGACCGGGCTCGGGTGCGTGGTTCTTCAGCACGCAGTCGGAGAAGTAGAGCAGCTCGGGCGCGAACTGGTCACGCTTCGCGAAGCGCCGCTCCTTGCGCTCGCCGTCGATGGTCAGGCGATGCTGCAGCGCCATGGCGTACTCGTACGCCGGCTCGAGCGCGAGATCGCCCTTGGTGCCGGTGATGCGGTACTCCGAGACGTCGGCGGCGCCAAAGCTGCAGGTGAAGGCGGCGCAGCGCTCGCCGGGGAAGCGCAGCACCGCCGAGAGCGTCTCCTCGACCTCGCCGATGCTGCCCGCGGTCATGGCGCGCGCCTCGACCGGCTCGTCGCCGAACAGGCCGCGCGCCGCGTTGATGCAATAGATGCCGATATCGTAGAGCGTGCCGCCGCCCAGATCGCGCTGCAGGCGGATGTTGCCGGGCACCACGTGCATGGTGAAGGTCGAGGTGAACACCCGCGGCTCGCCGATGCGCCCGGAGCGGGCGACCTCGATCGCCTCGAGGTTGGCGCGCTCGAAGTGCAGCCGGTAGGCGACCATCAGCTTGACGCGCGCTTCGCGCGCGGCGGCGGCCATGCGCTCGCACTGCTCCTCGGTCACCGCCATCGGTTTCTCGACCAGCACGTGCACGCCGGCCTGTGCCGCCCGGATAGCGTACTCGGCGTGCAGGCTGTTCGGTGCGGCGATGTAGACCGCGTCGACCTCGCCGCTTTTCAGCATCTCGTCGTAGCGCTCGTAGGAGTAGCGCTTGTCGACGTGGTACTTCGCGCCGAGCTCCTCCAGCTTGACCGGGTCGCCCGATACCAGCGCGACGAGCCGCGAGTTGCGCCGCGCGTTGCCGAAGGCGGGCAGCACCGCGACCTGGGCGATGTGCCCAAGTCCGACGACTGCATAGCGCACCTGCTTTCTCGGCATGGTCGGTTTCGGTCCTAGTCGGGTTCGGACACCTTCTTCAGCACCTCGCCCGACTGGCTCTCGCGCAGGCAAAGCGCGATGTCGCCGAGCGAGACGATGCCCACCGGCACCTCGTCCTGCCCTGTGACGAGCAGGCGGCGTACCTGGCGCTTCTCCATCAGCTCGCAGGCGTCTTCGACCTCGGCCTCGGAGCTGCAACAGAGGACATCGCGCGTCATCACGTCCTCGACGCGGGTCTGGTTGGGATCCATGCCGCGCGCCACGGCGCGCACGGTGATGTCGCGGTCGGTGATGATGCCGACCACCCGCCTGGGCTCGTCGCACACCGGCAGCGAGCCGATGTCCTGCGAGGCCATCTTCTTCGCCGCCTCCGCGAGGCTCGCGTGCGGGGTGATGGTCTCGATGCCTCCGGTCATGATCGCCGCGAGCTTCATGTCGCTCCTATGCCGCCTTGCGCGCCTTGCGCGCGGGCTTGCGCCTTGGCTTGTCCTGCTTCTTCTCGACGCTCTTCTTCAGCAGCGCCATGAGGTCGATGACGTCGGCCCGCGCCGGCTCCTTCTCGCCTTTCTCGGGCGGGGTGATCTCCTCGGTCTGTCCCTCCTTGATCTTCTCCTTGATGCGCGCCATCAGATCGTCGCGATAGGTGTCCTTGAACTTCTCCGGTTGCCACTTCTCGGACATGTCGTCGATCAGCCGCAGCGCCATGTCGATCTCCTTGGCGCTCACCTTGTGGTGCAGCGCACCGCTCGGCACGCCGAGCTCCTCGGCGGTCTTGATCTCGCCGGCATAGCGCAAGGTGTCCATGAGCAGCACATCGTCCTGCGGCAGCACCGCGGCGAGGTACTGCCGCGTGCGGATCACCACCGTGGCGATGCCGGCCTTGCCGGCCTTCTTCATGGCGTCGCGCAGCAGCGCGTAGGCCTTCTCGCCGCGCTTGCCCGGGGCGAGGTAGTACGGGGTCTCGAAGTAGAGCGGCGGGATGTCCTTCAGGTCGACGAACGCCTGGATGTCCACGGTCTTCGAGGCCTCGACGTTGGCGCGGCGGAAGTCCTCGTCGGACAGCACCACGTACTTGTCGTCGTCGTACTCATAGCCCTTGACGATTTCTGCCCACGGCACGTCCTCGCCCGTCGACTTGTTGTAGCGCTTGTAGCCGACCGGCGCGAGGTCGCGCTTGTCGAGCATGGTGAGGTCGAGCTCGCTCGAGCGCTTCTCGGCCGAGAAAAGCTCTACCGGCACGTTGACCAGCCCGAAGCTGATCGCGCCTTTCCACAGTCCGCGCGCCATGGGCTAGCGGCCGCCGAGGCCCTCGAGCAGGTTCGCGAGGTCGTCGGCGTGCTCCTCTTCCTTCGCCAGGATCTCCTCCATCAGCCGGCGCGAGGTCGGGTCCTTCTCGCCGAGATAGAGCACCACCTCCTTGTAGCTGTCGATGGCGATGCGCTCGGCGACCAGGTCTTCCTTGATCATGTCCTCGAGCGAGTCGCCCTCGACGTACTCGGCGTGGCTGCGCGTGGCGAGGCCCTCGGGCGAGAAATCGGGCTCGCCGTCGAGTTGCGTGATGCGCGCGGCGATCTGGTCGGCGTGCTGCTGCTCGTCCTGTGCGTGCTCCAGGAACTCGGCCGCCACGCCCTCGGCGTGGATGCCCTTCGCCATGAAGTAGTGGCGCTTGTAGCGCAGGGTGCACACGATCTCGGTGGCGAGCGCCTCGTTCAGCAGCTTCAACACCGTCTCGCGGTCGGCCTGATAGCCGGACGTCACCGCGCCCTGCGTGATGTGCTCGCGGGCGCGGCGACGCAGTTCCTGGATGTCGGACAGGAACGGCTGGCCCCCGCCTTGATGCTTTGCGGGGGCGGCCCCAGCCGGCGTCTGGGTGGGGCCTGCTTGTGGCGCAGAACTCACTTCGTGGTGCTTCCCGAGGTGGCGGAGGACTTGGCGTCCTTCTGCGCGTACTGCTTCTTGATGTCGGCCTGCGCCTGCTCGTGCTTGGCCTTCGCCTGCTTCTGGCATGCGTTCTTTTCGTCGCCTTTCATGTCGTCGCACTTCTCCTTGGCGACGTCGTACTCGCCGTCGGCCTTGGCCTCGGCGACCTTGCGCTGGTTGCGCGGCGAGGGGTCCTTCTTCGCGTCGAGCTCGGCCTTGGCGACCTTCTCCTTCGCCTTGGCTTCCTTCTCGCACACATCCTTCTGGTTGTCCTTCATCGGGTCGCACTTCGCCTTGGCGGCCTTGTAGTCGGCCTCGATGCGGTCTTCCTCCGCGTTCTTGACCTTGCGGTCGGTGCTCGAACGGTCGGCCTTCGTCGTGTCCTTGGCGGTACTTTGCGTGGTGCTTTGCGCCTGCGCGCCGGTGGCCGAAGTGATACCTACGGCGAGTGCCAGCGCTGCGGCGATCGAACAGAGTTTGAGCGTCATGATTGGAATCCTCGATTCAAGAAAAGAGAGAGCCCCGGTCCTGCAAAGCGCGTGCCAGCACCGCGGCCGCTACGGTCGGCGCAAAAGCCCCGCGACCAGCGAGACCAGGAAGAGCACGACGAAGACGACGAACAGGATCTTCGCGATTTCCGCCGCGCCGGCCGCGATGCCGGTAAAGCCGAAAACTGCGGCGATGATGGCGATGATGAAAAATGCGAGCGCCCAACTGAGCATGGCCTGACTCCTCGGAATTGTGGGGTGAAGCTGAAGGCGGAGGAGCAAACAACATGCCCAACCCCCGGACACTGGTAAACCCGTCAGGGGCGTGTAGAAACTGCGCCGCTGCGCGGTCATGCCGGCGTAGAGATTGCGCTACAAGCCGTGGCGGGCACGACCCGTGCAGCAGCACGCTTGACCATGCTGCGCGAATCCTTCACCGAGAACGCCGCCGAGCCGCTGCCCGTGATGCTGTGGCGTGCACGCCCCGACCTGTCGTGCGAGTTCCTGTCGCGCCAGTGGCTGGAGTTCACCGGCGCGAACGCCGACGAGGCTCTGGGCGACGGCTGGTCTCGCAGCGTCCATCCGGAGGACCTCGCACGCTGGCTGGATACCTGCGTGCGCTCCTTCGACGCGCGCGAGGCGTTCGAGATCGAGTACCGGCTGCGTCGTCGCGACGGCGATTTCCGCTGGGTGCTCGAGCGGGGGCTGCCGCGCTATTCCGCCGACCGTGTGTTCGTCGGCTTCGTCGGCGCCTGTATCGACATCGATGAACGCAAGCGCGCGGAGCACGAACTCGCGCGCTCGCTCGAGCGGGAGCGCAAGCTGCGCATCGCGACCGAGGCCGCGAGCCGGGTGAAGGATGATTTCCTCACGAGCGTGCTGGCCGACCTCCAGTCGCCGGTGCGGGCGATCGCCACCTGGGCTGCTCACCTGCGGGCCCAGGGTCCCGAGGCGAGCGAGCCGGCGCGAGCGCTCGACGCCATCGAGGACAGCGCCCGCGCACAGGACCGGATCATCTCGAGCCTGCTCGAGCTATCGCGCGTGGCGGCCGGGCGGCCCGCGCGCGAGCGCGGCGGGAACGGGGCGCCGCTCCTCACCGGCGTGCGAGTGCTGATCGTCGACGGCGATGCGGCGGCGCGCGAAAGCATGGCGCACGTGCTGGACATCGCCGGCGCCCAGACCAAGGCTGCCGCGAGCAGCTCCGAAGCACTCGATGCGCTGGGCGCCTTCCGGCCGGACGTGCTCCTCTCGGACATGCACATGCAGGGCGGGGAGGGCTATTTCCTGATCCGCGCGGTGCGCGCGCTGCCCGCCGAGCGCGGCGGGTGCCTGCGCGCGGCGGCGCTGACCGCGCGCGACGAGGCGGAAGACGGCGTACGCGCCGTCGCCGCAGGTTACGACGCGCAGCTTGCCAAGCCGGTCGAGCCCGTCATGCTGCTCGCGACGGTAGCGCGCCTGGCGCAGCCGGCGGGCATGTAAGAAGCGACCCTGTAGGGCAGAAAGTGCAGGTGGCACGCGGATTGCAATCGCTCCGGTGCTGTTCTCTTCAACCGTTACGGAGCAATTCGAGATGAACTGGGACCGCATCGAAGGCAACTGGAAGCAGCTGAAGGGCAAGATGAAGGAGAAATGGGGCAAGGTCACCGACGACGAGTTCGATCAGGTGGCGGGTAAGCGCGACCAGCTCGTGGGCAAGATCCAGGAGCGTTACGGCATCACCAAGGACGAGGCGGAGCGCCAGGTGAACGACTGGGAAACCAACCAGCGGATGTAGGCGCGCGATCCTATGGAACGTTCAAGGCGCAGGCTGCTCGCCGCAGGCTTGGCCGCGGCCGCCGCGGCGGGGCTCGGCGCGTGCGCGTCCTCGGAGGACCGCAATAGCCGCAGCGAAGGCGAGTTCACCGATGACGCCGCGCTCACCGCGAAGGTGAAGAGCGCCATCGCGACCGACGCCGGGGCGAGGACCGCCTCGGCGCTCAACGTCGACACCTATCGCGGGGTGGTCCAGCTCACCGGTTTCGTCGACTCGGAAGACCAGGCGACTCGCGCCGTTTCCGCGGCGAAGAAGGTGCAGGGGGTGCGCTCGGTCAAGAACGATATCCGGCTCAAGCGGTAAAGTGGTATTGGGCCGCTTCGCCGTCGGCGTCTTTTTTACGGCGCTGTTGGCGGCCCTGACGGGATGCGCGCTA
>JBJMWH010000524.1:0-8400 GCA_045810245.1 Burkholderiales bacterium
AGCTCGCGACGCCCGCCTTGAAGCAGCGCGCGGAGGCGCGGGCCGAGGAGACGCGCAAGTTCCACGAGAAGGCGCGCGAGCTGCGCGACCTGGTGATGAAGAACCCGGACTGGGATCACGCGCCCATGCTGGCGGACCGCGTGACGCGCGAGGTGGCGCAATTCGCCGACCGCGACGCGATCATCGTGCACGAGGCGGGCTCGGTGAACCTGCACGGCTTCAACTTCGACCCGGAGCATGGGCGCGAGCTCTTCTACTACTACGGCGCGCACCTCGGCTCGGGCGTGGGCACCGCCGCCGGGGTGAAGCTCGCGCGAGCGAACAAGCAGGTGATCTGCCTGGTCGGCGACGGCTCGTTCGTGTTCGGCCCGACCGCGCTCTGGAACATGGCGCGCCTCGAGCTGCCGGTGATTACGGTGGTGTACAACAACCACGCCTACAGCGGGCCGCACAGCCGCGTGATCGAGAAGGTGCCCGGCGGACGCATGGTGCAGACCGGGCACTTCTTTCACGACTACCTCGGCAGCCCGGACATGAACATGGCGTGGATCGCGAAGGGCTTCGGCGTCGACGGTGAAGTCGTCGAATCGCCGGCGCAGCTCAAGGCCGCGCTCGCCCGCGCGAGGAAGGCGACGCTCGAGGGCAAGCCCTACCTCATCGACGCGCAGGTCGCGCGCATGGGAGTGGCGTGGGCGCAGAAGCCGTGGTTTCCCGGAAAATAGGGACAGACCCTGGACCATGCCATACAACTGAGCGGAGTTTCGGCGCGGGCGCCTGGCGGGTTCGCCGCGTGGCGCCTTCTTCTCATGCCACGCGCGCCGGGGGAGGCAGCACGCGGCGCTCGGGGTCGATCGCCCCCTGCCGAAGAGGCTCGATCATCGCCGGGCGCTTGCCTGGGCCAGGCCGGAAAATGTCTCCACTGGACACGATGGCCGCGAAAAAAATCGTGCTAGAAGCCTTTCAAATCCCTGCCGCCCAGGGCACGCAGGCGCGGCACGTCGAGCAGCGCGATGCCGCGGTAGCGGCTGCCGATCACGCCCTCGGCTTCCAGACGCCGCAGCTCTGCGTTCACGCGCGAGCGGCTCGTCCCGAGCATGCGCGCGAGATCGGCCTGCGTCATCGGCAGCACCGGCTCGGCGGGAGCCGCTTCGATCGCGGGAAGAAGAACGAGCAGCCGCCGCACCAGCCTTTCGGGTAGCGCGCACGCCGTGTTGTCGCGCAGCAGAGCGAGCGCAACCATGAGACGGTCCGACAGCAGCGCGCCGAAATGGCGCCACAGCGCCGGCCGGTCGTCGAGCAGGCGCATCAGCGCCGCGCCGTCGATCCAGGCGAGCTCCGTGGCGCCAAAGGCGCGCGCGTCGATGGTTCCGACGCCCTTGCCGATCACCGCGGCGAGGCCGAAATAATTGCCCGGCCCGAGCACCGCATACACGTGCTCGCTGCGCTTCGCGGCGGTGGTGCTGATGCGCGCAGCGCCGCCCAGGACGATCCACAGATGGGCATCGTAGCCGCCGGCGCTTTCCACGCGCTCCTCATTGTGCAGCCGCTTGAAGCGTGCGAGCTGGGCGAGGCGCTCGAGGTCTCTCTTCGCAAGGTCGCGAAAATAGACGCTCTGCTCGAGCGTTCGCCGGATGGCGGTGGACTCGCGAGGCCGCGGTACGACTGCAACCGAGGCCTCGGGTCCATGCATTGCGCTAGCGCTTCTCCTGGACTTCCTGCGCCAGGTTCTTGTCGATCAGCGTGATCTCGATGCGGCGGTTCTTGCGCCGGCCGTCGGCGTCGTCGTTCGACGCGACCGGCGAGAACTCGCCGCGCCCCGACGCGGTCAGGCGCTCGGGCGGTATCCCGTTCGCCTGCAGGAAGCGCACCACGGTGGTGGCGCGAGCGGCGGACAGCTCCCAGTTGGACGGGAACTGCGCCGTGGCGATCGGCACGTTGTCGGTATGCCCGACGACGCGCACCATCTTGTCTTCGTAGCCCTTCAGCGCGTCGCTGACCTTCTTGAGGACGTCCTTGCCCGTGTCCTTGAGCGCCGCCTTGCCGGAATCGAAGAACAGCTGCTCCGCCACCTCGACCGTCAGCATGTCCTTGTACTGGCGCACCTGGAGCTGGCCCTTCTGCACCTCGTCGTTGAGATTGCGGACCAGGCCGTCATACTGCGACTTGGTCTGCTGGTTCGCCGCTTCGAGCTGGGACTTCTGCCGCTGCAGATTGTCGACCTCGGAGCGCAAATCGGCCTGCTGCTTTTCGAGCGCCGAGCGCTGCGACTGAAGCTGCTTGGTCTGCTGGTCCAGCGCATCGCGTTGCTTCTGCAGCGCGTCGACCTCCTGGTTCTTTTCGGCCTGCAACTTCTCGAACTCACTCTTGCTGACGCAGCCGCCCGCAATCAGCGCCGCAGCGATGATGCCGCCCACCGCATGGAATCCTGACTTGTGCATGATCATTCCTCTTGTCAATCCCCCACTGCCGGCAAAGTTAGCATGTTCGCCTGCTCTACGCCCCCAACGACGGATGCCCCGTATCATGCACGCGACAGATAGTTGACATCGGGTTGACATCCATGAACGACCAGACCTTGGCAATCGAGCCCCGCGCGGCGCACGTGCTGCTCGTTACGTTGAACCGGCCGAAGGCGCTCAACGCGCTCAACACGCAGATGGGACGCGAGCTCCACGAGCTCTGGACGCGGCTCACCGCCGAGCCGGGCGAGACCCGCTGCGTCGTGCTCACGGGCTGCGGCGAGCGCGCGTTCTGCGCCGGCGCCGACCTCAAGGAGCGCGACGGCATGGCGCAGGCCGACTGGCAGGCGCAGCACGAGCTCTTCGAGCGCGGCTTCATGGCGCTGATGGAGTTTCCGCTGCCGGTGCTCGCCGCGCTGAACGGCCACGCCTTCGGCGGCGGGCTCGAGATCGCGCTGTGCTGCGACTTCATTTACGCCTCGAGCGCCGGGCGCTTCGCGCTGCCGGAGGTGCGCCTGGGCATCATGCCCGGCGGCGGCGGCACGCAGAACCTGGCGCGCGCCGCGGGCGAGCGCCGCGCGAAGGAGCTGATCCTGTCGGGCCGCCAGTTCAGCGCCGAGGAAGGGACCGCCTGGGGCATCTTCAACCGGACGTGCGAGCCCGGCTCTGTCCTGAACGATGCCGTGGAAACGGCAACAGCGATTGCGGAGAACGCGCCGCTGTCCACGCGCCAGGCCAAGAAATCGATTCGCTACGGCTCGCAGACCGATCTCCTGACCGGCTACCGCTTCGAGATCGAGGCCTACAACCGGCTGGTCGACACCGAGGACCGCCGCGAGGGCGTGCGCGCCTTCAACGAGAAGCGCAAGCCCGTGTTCCGCGGCGAGTAAGCCCGTCATTTCGGGCTGGTCTGCAGCTCCTGCGCCAGGTTCTTGTCGATCAGCGTGATCTCGATGCGCCGGTTCCTGCGCCGGCCGTCAGGGTCGTCGTTCGACGCCACCGGGGAATATGCGGCGCGTCCCGACGCGGCGAGGCGATCGGGCGGCACGCCGGCGGCCTCGAGGAAGCGCACCACCGTGGTCGCGCGCGCCGCGGAAAGCTCCCAGTTCGACGCGAACTGCGTCTGCATCGTCTTGCCGATCGGCACGTTGTCGGTGTGGCCGACCACCCGCACGATCTTGTCGTCGTAGCCCTTCAGGGCCTCGCCCACCTTCTTCAGGACCGCCTTGCCCGACTCCTTGAGGTTGGCGCGCCCCGAGTCGAAGAACAGCTGCTCGGCCACCTCGACCGTCAGCATGTCCTTGTACTGGCGAAGCTGCACCTGGCCCTTTTGCACTTCCTGGTTGAGGTTGCGCGAGAGCGACTCGTATTGCGCCGTGGTCTGCCGGTTCTGCGCCTCGAGCTGCACGCGCTGCTTCTCAAGCGTCACCACCTCGGAGCGCAGGTCGCCCTGCTGGCGCTCGAGCGCAGTCTTCTGCTGCTCGAGGCCGGAGCGCTGCGCCTCAAGCTCCTTCACCTTCTGGTCGAGTCCGTCGCGCTCGGCCTGAAGCTTCTCATAGTCGCCCTTGCTCACGCAGCCGCCCGCCGCCAGCGCCACGGCGATCGCGCCACTCAACAACAGCCATCGGTTCTTGGCCATCATGGTCTCCTTGCAGTTATTTCCTTCAAGCTTCTTGCCCGGAAAGCCAGCTCACTGACTCTGAGGAGCGCTTCGCTTGTTTCGAGGTTGGCAGGTCCCATGCGAGTCCTACAACCAGGCGGAATGCTCCCGCAGGAACGCGCGTCACGCTATTGGACCTTCGTCCTATAGTGCCATTCCGTGTCATTCCGGCGGGGTGTTCATCCCGCGACGGCGGGATCAGGCGGGCGGCAGCCCTCGAACGTAGGAGGGGCCGATGAATCCGGGCTGTGCCGGAGGCCGCGGCAGGTGCACCAGGCGCAGGCGCACCGCGCCGGACTGGTCGATCAGCGTGAGCAGGCCGCCTTCGATGCGATGACTGCGCGCGGACCCGATCGCCTCGAGAAAGCTCGCCTCTTCCTTCATCAGCTCGGGCCCGCACTCCATGCGCGTCACGGCGATATCGCTCGCCTGCCAGGTCTCGGCCTTGAGCGCCAGCGCGCCGGAGAAGCGGTTGCAGCCGCCCGAGCCGCTGATGCGCCCGGGATTGAAGACGAGCGTCGCGTAGGTCTTGTCGCCCGGTCCGCGGCCGTTGATGTCCCAGGCGAGCCAGGCGGTGCCGACGAGCGGATCGGGGGCGACCAACGGCGGCGATTGGCAGCCGGCCAGCGCCAGCACGGCGAGGAGCGGAAAAATGCGCATGCCGTACTATAGCCTACGCTCAGGGATCGAGTTTTTGCCAGGCCGTGATCCGGCTAGGATAGCGCCATGAAAATCGCCAATTCCGTTACCGAGCTGGTGGGAAACACCCCGCTCGTGCGCATCAACCGACTGGCGCAGGGCTGCGGCGCCAAGATCGTCGCGAAGCTCGAGTTCTACAGCCCTGCCGCGAACGTGAAGGATCGCATCGGCGTAGCGATGATCGAGGCCGCCGAGCGCGCCGGCAAGATCGGCCCTGACACGGTCATCGTCGAGCCGACCAGCGGCAACACCGGCATCGCGCTCGCGTGGGTTTGCGCGGTGAAGGGCTACAAGTGCAGGCTGTTCATGCCCGAGCAGATGAGCAAGGAGCGGCGAGCGGTGATCCGCGCCTACGGCGCCGAGCTCGTTCTCACTCCGGCTGCGGAGGGCGCGATGGGCGCGGTGAAGCGCGCCGAGGAGCTCGTTGCCTCCGATCCGAAGCGCTACTTCATGCCCGACCAGTTCCGCAATCCGGCCAACCCGGAGATCCACCGCCGCACCACCGCGGAGGAAATCTGGCGCGACACCGACGGAAGAGCGGACATCCTGGTGTCCGGCATCGGCACCGGCGGCACCATTACCGGCGTGGGAGAAGTGATCAAGGCACGCAAGCCCGGCTTCAAGTGCGTCGCGGTCGAGCCCGACGCCTCGGCGGTGCTGTCGGGGTCGCCAAAGGGTCCGCACGTGATCCAGGGCATCGGCGCGGGCTTCATACCCGACGTCCTGAACCGCGAGATCTACGACGAGATCGTGCGCGTGCCCAACGACGCGGCGCTCGACACCGCGCGGCGGCTGGCGAAGGAGGAAGGGCTCTTCGTCGGCATCTCCTCCGGCGCTGCAATGTGGGCCGCGCTCCAGGTCGGCAAGCGCAACGAGAACGAGGGCAAGCTGATCGTCGCCGTCCTGCCCTCGTTCGGCGAGCGCTACTTAACCTCCCCGCTGTATTCCGGACTAATGGATTGACCCGGAAAACAGGGACAGTCCCTATTATTTGTTTTACCTCGCCAGGATCTGCCAGGCGATCACCGCCTGGGCGAAGAATCCAGCCGTAAAGGCCAGCGTCCGCACCCAGGGAATCGCGAAGGTGTAGGCCAGCACGTGCACCACCCGGGCCCAGAAGTACACCATGGCTGCGGTGGCGATCGCGCTGTTGCTCTTGCCTAGCGCTGCGGCCGCGAGCACCAGGGCGGCGAACAGCGCGAGGTTCTCAACCGCATTGAAGTGGGCCTTCATCAGGCGCCGCGCCCACGGCGACTGGGTCGGCGGGTTGTCCGGGTAGCCGACTGCGGCGGTCACGCCCCAGGTCGCGATCCGGTCGAGGATGTAGGGCACCCAGAGGAGGCCGGTCAGGACCGTAACGTATACAAGGTATAGCAGCTCGGTTTTCATTCTTTACTTCTCCTTTCTTGTTATTCGTGCGGCGCTCGCCGCCGGGATGCCACTCTACGCCGAATCGCGCCACGGTATAGGCCCTTGGTCCAATGTGCAGCAGGCCGCGGCGATGGCACGATTCAAAGTCCGGAGGACCGTATGAAAAAACTGCCCCTTAGTGTCGTAGCGAGCAGTCTCGCATTCAGCTTTTGCGCCCTGGCCCAGGAAAACCAGCTTCCGACCGAAGCGTTTCTGGGCGCGCCGTCCAATGGCCGCGTTGTCATGGACACGTACGGCAATTGCGTCAGGACTACGCAATGGAACATCAACAAGGACATCGTAGGCTGCGGCAAGCAGAAGCCGGCGCCGGTCGTCCAGAGCGCTGCGCCAGCGCCCACCGCAGCTGCCGCGCCGGCTGCGGCGCCGGCTGCGGCTGCAGCACCGGTGGCCGCGGCTGCCGCGCCGGCCGCAAGTACCGCGGCGGCCGCTGCCGCCGTCGTACCGGCCGCGGCGATCGCCGCTGCAGCTCCCCAGACCAAGCCGATGCGCACGGTGACGATCGGCGGCGACGCGTTCTTCGACACGAACAAGGCGACCTTCCGCAAGGAAGCGCAGCCCGAGCTCGAGAAGATTTCCGCCCGCGTGCGCAACGTCAGCTCGGTCGAGGCCGTCCAGATCACCGGCTATACCGACAACACCGGGACCGAGGACTACAACCAGAAGCTTTCCGAGGCGCGCGCCGCGACGGTGAAGGACTTTCTGGTGAAGAACGGGGTCGATCCCTCCAAGATCACCATCCTGGGCAAGGGGCAGGGCTCGCCGATCGCCGACAACGCCACCAAGGACGGCCGGGCCAAAAACCGGCGCGTGGAGGTCATGGTCAAGGGCGCGGTGGAAGGCCAGTAGCCGCTGGCCTGAGTAACCCGATGCGGCCGCGCACTCGCTGGATTCTGCTCGGCGTCTCGGCGGTTCTGCTCGCCGGCTACGCGGCCGCCGGCTTCTTCATCGTGCCGCGCGTCGCGCGCACGCAGATCGAGGCCTTTGTCGTCGAGACCCTGCATCGCAGGATCGCGCTCGGCGAAATCGGCTTCAATCCGTTCACGCTCGAGGCGAACATCGCCGATCTCAAGCTCACCGAGGCGGACGGTGCACCGCTCGTCGCGTTCCGGCACCTTAGGGTCAACGCCGAGCTCGCCTCGCTATGGCGCCGCGGCGTCGTGCTGAAGGAGCTCGAGCTCGTCGCGCCGGAGGTGGATGTCATCATCGCGCCCGACGGCAGCGTGAACCTGGCGCGCCTCGCGCCGCCGGCCGGGCCCCCGCCGCCTGACAAGCCGAAGGCGGACGAGCGGCCGTTGCCGGTGCACATCGGCGCGCTGGCGATCATCGACGGCCGCGTGGGCTTCGAGGACCGCACCCATACGCGTCCTTTCAGCGCCGCCATCACGCCCATTCGCTTCTCGCTCTCCGACTTTCGCAGCGACCTCGGCCATCGCAACGCCTACAGCTTCTCGGGCAGGACGCGGGCAGCCGAGCGGCTGGAGTGGAGCGGAACGTTCACGGTGCAGCCGCTGGGCTCCAGCGGCACGTTCAGCCTGGCGGATCTGCGGCTCGCCACCGTCGACGCCTACCTCGAAGACAGCCTGCCGACGAAGCTCGCCTCCGGCACCGTCCAGCTGCGCGGCAGCTACCAGTTCGATCTCCAGCCGCTGTCCCTCGAGATCGCGCTGCCGTCGGTCAACGTGCGGGATCTCGCGCTCGCCGAGCGCGGCGCCTCGGCCGCCGCCCCGGTGGTCATTCCGCAGATCGACCTCGATCGCCTCGCGTTTTCGCTGTCGCGCCGCGACGTGGGCGTGAAGCGCCTCGACGTGCGCGGCGCACGCGTCGATCTCGTGCGCGAGAGCGACGGCAGCATCAACCTCGCGCGCCTGGTCAAGGCCCAACCCTCCTCAACGCCCGAAAAACCGGCGAATGACGCAGCTCCGCCCTGGAAAGTTCATGCCGACGTGATCGCGCTCGAGGGGGCAACGGTAGCCGGCGAGGACCGCACGACCTCACCCGCGGCGCGCATGCAGCTGACGCCGATCGCAGTCACGGTCAACGACTGGAGCACGGCGAGCGATGCCCGGCTGAAGCTCGACGCCAAGATCGGCATCGACGGCCGCGGCGTCTTCAGCGTGCGGGGCGATGTCGGCCTCGAGCCGCCGAGCGCGG